>CAMOZG010000125.1 GCA_946630825.1 uncultured Lachnospiraceae bacterium | reverse complement strand
TTGCTATCTTTGCATAGACAAAGGTGTTAAACCACTGATTTTCCATGTTCCAGCACAGTTGCCCCGCCAGTCCCAGACTCCATATAAGGATCCAAAACCCGGCACCATATGACCTGCTCTTATTCTCTGTCATCTTTCTCACTCTCCCCTTTTTATCTTTGCCCCGGAAGGCAGTCCCGCCCGGGATATCTTTCTTTTTATCACCGAAAAAGTTTTCTTGTCGGCGTACACCCGTAGGGTCGCCTCATCACTTATACCATAAAAAGCCCGCTTCCCTACGGAAGAAAGCTCCGAAGAAAGTATACTTACACTCTTAAGCTTTGATGCCCCGCAAAAGGCATTCTCCCTGATCTTTACCAGAGTATTTGGTAGGGTCACCTTTTTTAGGTTCTTACAATCCCTAAAGGCATCCTTTCCGATAGATCTTACATTTTTCCCTACCCTTACAGATGTGATATTGGCATCATCTCTGAAAGCACTGTTGCCTACCCGGGTGATGAGATATTTTCTTTTGTTTATGGTTATGGTGTCGGGCACGTATACAGACTCGCAGTCCTCAGTGGTCTTGTCCGCAAAATAGGATACACTGTTTTTGGCTGTGACCTTAAACCGCATGGTCACGCCTCTCTCCTCATCCACCACATTTACTTCCATGCCCATCTTCACCAGGTAGTCTGTAGTCACCACCATGTCCCTTACGGTGGATCCCTGGGTTATTTTTCCCTCATAATTAAGCTTTCCGGCAGAAGATATAGCTGGGGCAGATGAACCGCCACCGGAACCTCCGCCTGAGCCACCGCCTCCCGAACTGCCACCGGAGGAAGTCCCGGGGTTGCCACGGGAGGAGCTTTGTGCCGCTTCCACTAAGGCAAATTCGCTGAAATGGGATATGGTAAATGTAGCATGTCTCCTGTCGGATGTGATCACAGGGTATATACGATCCACGGACCCGTCACTTAAATAGTGCAATATGAAAAGTCTGGATGGCTCCATATAGGATGGTATGGGCAGAGTGATGGTGACCGGTATATCAAGGGAGGTAACCTCTGTCCTTACCGACCCATTCTGCTCCGTAAGAGACATATTAAAGGAAAGCACATTTGTGTAAATGTCCGTGTCATAGGTTCGGTTCCTCGTCGTAGGAACAACATTTAACCCAATGGTAGAGCCGGTTGTAGCGCTCAGCCCCGCACCGATCACAGAGATCTCACTTGCATTCACACCGGAAACCGTAGATGTAGGCGGAGCCACTGTGATCCCCCTTTCACGGGCATATCCATCCTCCAATGCCCTGATATTTCGCTGCACATCCGTACTCCCGATAATAGCTTTTCTAAGCTCCTCTTTTTTATCAGAGGCTCCGTATTTTGTCTTAAGGTCATCCACACAGTTTACAAAGCCTCTGGTGCCGGCATCACTTATCGCTTGCCCCACGGCATCCCCGGCGGATACGGTCCCGCTTCCCGGAGTGTATATATCGGAAAACTGCGAGAAATCACTGTGCTGGTAATACCTGATATCGTTGGTATGGGCTAAAACCTTGAAATGGTATTGCGACGAAGCAGTATTTGTCAGATAGCTGCTAAAATCTACATAATTGGTGTCTACAAAGGTTCCGGTGACAATGCTGGAACCCCTGTAAAGATGAACCGAATAATACCAGACATTTGGCACCGGATCCCAGGTGGCAAAGCCATCTCTATTGGTATCCCATCTGGGATTTGTAGGAGTATTAAGCTTTACAGTATTGGAGCTGTCATATACAAAGGTGGCACTTCCGGTGGTAACCTCGGCGGCTGCCATACCGGCTGCCGAATCATCCCTGGACATAAGGATTCTGTAGGTATAATTCCCGGATTCCGTAATTTCTGTAAAAACACTTCCCTTGTAATATCCGCCATAGTTTTCGGACTCATCCCCTAAAGAATAGGTGCTGATCCTGGTACCGTCTCTAAAAAGCTCCATCCTGTAGTATGCCCGGTTTGGATCGTTTACCTTAAACTTTACAAACCCCGGTCTGCCGTCGTAAGAATCCTCCCATGTAAGCTCCGTTGGCAGCAAAAAATTAGCTGCCGCAGATTCCTCCATGGGAAAAAGATAGCCCCCGGAGACGGTAACAGCTCCAATAAGAACAAAACTGATTATGATAAAAAGGATCTTTTTCATACACATCCCTCGTAAAATCCGGACTTTATGAGCCCTGCCCATAAACCTAATATATAAAATATATCGACCTATATCAAGCCCTATTTGAGTTCCTAACGCAAAAAATCCCCGGCAGCTTTACACCGCCGGGGATGGATATTATTATCAGATTATTCGGTAACTGTTACAGGGCTTGCAAAGAACTGAAGTGTGGAGTAATCCAGAGTCAGAGTTGTGTTGCCACCCTTGGTTCCTGTGATATCGTAGCCGCCCCATACAGACTCTCTCTGGTAGGACTCGCAGTGTGCGCCGAGCAGATTTGTGCCATAGCCGCCGTCTTCCTTGTTAAGTCCTGCTGACTGCCAGATTATATTTGTAAAGGATGAAAGGCTGAGGTAAGGAACCACATCATGGGTATCGCCAAGTCTCTTTACTGTGCCCTCACGCTTGAAGCCATTTATAAGGGGTGATCCAAAGGTAACTGTGTTAAGTACATTGTAGTTTGCCTTTATGGTATCATCAGAAGCTGCCTGCTGTGCAACCATGCCGCCTAAGCTGTGACCTGTAAAGATCACATTGGATCCCTCGGGAATGGTGGCACAAACTGCATCTCTTATGTTCTGGATGTATCTGTTATCCTGCTCAAAGCCAACCAGAAGGTCTGTCCACCAGCCTGTGCTCTGATTCTCAACATCTGTATCTGTACCGGAGAGTGCTACCACATATACGTCAGTGGTGGAAGTGCTCTTTTTAAGTCCAAACCAGGATGAAGTGGTTTTTTCTATATATCCCTGTGTGATGGAGATGGGACCAGCGTTTTGTACTGTGCTGTATCCAAGCTGAACCAGACGAGCCACATCAGATGCATCATCATAGGTTACTGTCTCAGCATTCAAAACCTGTGCATAGGTCTCTGCCACCAGATCATCATTGCTCATCTCGTCTGCTGCGAAAGCGGTGATGCCTGTACCGAGAACCATGGTAGCTGCCATTGAAACTGCTGCGAACTTCTTTACAAAACCCTTCATTTCAAACCTCCTTATATACTCTTACTATCTAACCCTTACTTAATACTCTTCTTTCTCAGGAAACCGGTTGATTAACTTTTCGTTTCCCTTTGTGGCTTTAAAATACACCCTCCTTTGGAAACTGTCAATTAAGTTTTCAGTTTCCAACCATCCGCATATTAGACAAAAGAAAAATGGCTGATTTGTGCAGTTTCCCCAGGGGTTTCTCCACAAATCGCCATTTTCCGTGGTTTTAAATAGTCTGACAATTGTCTCGTTTTACTTTAGTTTTCTTTCACAACTCCCTCAGAAGTCACAGTAGCATTGGATGAAATGGAATCCAGATAGGCAAATATCCCGGCAGCCTGATCGCCCTGTGCCATCTGGGTCTTTGCCCCGGTGGCATATGCCGGTATCAGACGTATCTTTTTAAGCTCTCCGTCCTCGCCGATCACCAGCTTCACGGCAACGGTTCTTTCTATATTCTCATTGAAGATAAAATTACCCAGACTGTAGAAGATCGGCTTGCCATTGTAAAACTCGATCCCCTGCAGCACATGGGGATGGGCTCCTATCACCGCATCAGCTCCGGCATCTATATACTGGTGACCGTTGGGCTGCTGGTAATCCGTAAGCTTGTCCGTATGCTCCTTGCCCCAGTGAACGCACACACATAGAAAGTCCACCTTTTCTTTTGCATCCTGTATCCGGGACACCAGGTTTGTGGTATCGTAGCAGGTAAAAACTCCCGGCTTTGAATTTGCCACATCCCATGAGGTCACGGGGATCACCCGGCTTGCCGCTAAAAATCCGATCTTTTTGCCATCCACCTCTTTAATGATAAGACCTGATGCCTCATCCATGTCCCTGCCTGCACCGGTATAGGGTATGCCCTTTTCAGTCAGTGTGTCAAAGGTATCGCTTAAGGCTTCCTGTCCATAGTCCAGCACATGGTTATTTGCCAGACCCGCCACATCCACTCCCATCTCTGTGAGTATGGTGGCGTAGGAGGGATCCACCCTGAAGGTGAATTGCTTGTCCGGCGCCTGGGTGCCCCTGGTGCTGAATGAAAACTCATTGTTGATCTCCAACACATCCGCCGCCTTTAGCTTTTTCCTAAGCTCCGGTGCTATCACTCCATCTATTCCGGCAGCATCATAATTTGCCTGAACATAGGTGGAAAGCTCCACATCCCCGGTAACTATGACCGATACATCCTTTTTCTCGGCAGCCACCGGCTCCTTTGCCTCTTCCTCTGTCTCTGCGGGAACGGGCTCACTCACTTCCGGCTCTGCCTCTGCCGAAGCATCTTCACTTTCCGCATCTGCTGCCACCTTCCCTGACTGATAGGACTCATAAAGTGCCAAAAACTTTTCATCCACCCTGAAATAGATACCCACCACCAGAAGAACCGCAATGATTATGAGGGCAATGCTCAGCTTTACCTGACCCCGCCTCCTTAACCGCTTTCTGTGATCGGTATGATTATTTCTGATGGTAACCGTCCTCCTGTCGTCACCAAGTGCCATATCTTTTCTCCCCTTCAGGCTTCTTCTATTGCCTTTCCTATATCGTGCCTCATGTATTTGTTATCAAAGCTGATCCATTCCGTCGCCTCATAAGCTTTTTTACGGGCTGTCTTTAGATCATCCCCTATGGCTGTGATGCCCAGCACCCTGCCGCCATTTGTCACTATCTCGCCCTTGTCATTTTTTGCGGTACCGGCATGGAAACAGAAAAATTCTTTATTATCAAACTTCTCAAAACCTGTTATGGGAAATCCCTTCTCATAGGAAACGGGATAACCCTGGCTTGCCAGCACCACGCATACGGCGGCATTGTCATCAAAGTCCAGTTTAAGGTCGGAGAGCCGCCCATCCGCACATGCCTCCATCACATCCATAATGTCATTTTTCATACGGGGCAAAACCACCTGTGCCTCGGGATCTCCGAACCGGGCATTATACTCTAACACCTTTGGACCATCCTCTGTAAGCATCAGTCCAAAGAATATCACTCCCTTAAAGGGTCTGCCCTCAGACTTCATGGCATCCACCGTCTTTTGATAAATATGCTCCCGGCAGAAAGCATCCACCTCTTTTGTGTAAAAGGGACTGGGTGAAAAGGTTCCCATGCCGCCAGTATTTGGTCCGGTGTCTCCGTCCCCGGCTCTCTTATGATCCTGGGCAGAGCTCATGATCTGTATGGTTTCCCCATCCGTAAAGGAAAGGACAGACACCTCTCTTCCCGTCATAAATTCCTCTATCACCAGAGTGCTTCCCGCATCACCGAACTTTTTGTCCTCCATGATGGTTTTGACTCCTGCCTTTGCCTCATCAAGGGTATTGCAGATAAGCACACCCTTGCCCAAAGCCAGCCCGTCAGCCTTGAGGACTATGGGAAGCTTTGCCTGATCCAGATAATCATAGGCTGCCTCTGCCTCGGTAAATACCTCATATGCCGCAGTGGGAATACCATATTTTTTCATCAGATCCTTGGAAAAAGACTTGCTGCCCTCAAGGATGGCTGCATTGGCTCTTGGACCAAAGACCTTAAGACCTGCTGCCTCAAAGCGATCCACTATTCCACCCACTAATGGATCATCCATACCTATAATGGTAAAATCTACCCCGTTTTCTTTTGCATAATCCACCAGGGCATCAAAATCCATGGCGCCAATGGCTACAGTCCCGATCTTTTTCCCGGGAATCTCCATGGCATCTATACCTGCATTGCCGGGAGCACAGATGATCTCAGTGACCCGGCTGCTCTTTGCCACAGCAGTGACTATGGCATGCTCCCTGCCACCGCTGCCTACAACTAAAACCTTCATTTTTTCCCTTTCCCATTAAATGAATTGATTGGTATCTGCTTCGTAGCTGTAATCAATGGCGGCAAGCTTTTCAGTGATAAAAGAAGCCTGCACCCCATATGATCTGCACAGTTCCTCCAGGCTGTCATACTCATCCCGAAGCTTTGTATTTACAACCGATAAAAGCATCACCGGATCCGAAGGAAGTTCATTCATGATAATCAACCCTCCCATCTTCTGATATGGTGATCCTGCCATGTGCCAGCATATCTATGGCACGGGGTAAAAGCTGCCACTCCGCCTGCTCCATGACCCTGCGCTGCAGAGTCTCGGGAGTATCGTCAGGCTTTACCTCCACAGCTTTTTGCAGCAGGATGGGTCCGGTGTCCGTATCCTCATCCACCACATGAACTGTGGCTCCCGTAAGTCTGACACCTCTTGCCAGCGCCGCCTCATGAACCTTAAGCCCATAGTAGCCCACTCCGCAAAAGGAGGGGATGAGGCTGGGATGAATATTTATGATCCTGTTTTTATACTCTGCTATCATCTGGGGAGGTATCTTTACCAAAAAGCCTGCCAGCACCACCAGATCCGCCTCACTGTCCATCACCGCCCGGGTAAGAGCCCTGTCATACTCATCCC
>CAMOZG010000124.1 GCA_946630825.1 uncultured Lachnospiraceae bacterium | reverse complement strand
TATGAAAGAAAATGATGAAAGCTTATACAAGGAGATAAAAACCTCCGAAATCAAGATGCCCCTCTTTTCAGAGGAGGAGAAGCAAAGTGATGTGGTCAACAGCTTTGCAACCCGCCAAAGCTACGAGGTTTTGGACGATGCAGAGTTGATCAGGAACCGCTCCTATCTGGTGGATGGAAAAAAGAAAGAGGGAAGCTTTAAGGACTCCAAGGAAATGACGGCTGTCCTTACGGAGCTGGAGGGCTTCAGTTTATTTTTTGAAACCATGGAGTTTTCCTATGAGGATGAGGGCACCTTTTTGGCCATGTCGGAGGCACTTTTGGATCGTCTCAAGCATCTGGTGGAAAAGTGCGATCACTATCTGGATGTGAAAAGTCCCAAGACCACCGAGGGCAAGGTTCGCTACCGCATGATCACCCGGATAGCTGAAAGGGCTGACAAGGATATAATTGGTCTTTCCGAAAAGGCAAAGGCTTTTCTTACCCTGCCTGCAGAGGAAAAGTCCCGGATAAAAAGCTGGGCAGATCTTTTAAACTGGGAGCGTACCCTGGTCTTTAAAGAGGGAGAGGATACAAAGATCACCCATGCCGGGGGCAATACCTCTGATGTTTTAGTCATAGAAAAGGACGGACAAAAGCAGTATTTCAAGGAGGAGTCAAAGCTTAAGGATGCCAATTTAAGATTTATCATTGATGACAAGCAGGATGAGATCGTAGAGGCAAAAAAGTCAAATGTGGAAAAGGACACCCCGGAGTATTACAGCTTGGGGCTATTGGGAGCCATGAGAAAGGAGCTCTGTGATGATCCCGCAATGGTACATGCCACAGTCGATGCATTTTTTGATTTTATCACCTCTCCCGACGGCTTTGCGGATCTGAAAAAAACCTGCAGGATCATGCACCTGTCCAAATTTGGCGAGGTGAATAATGTAATATATGCAATAGAAGGGATCCCGGATCAAAAGAAAAAGGAAGAGGTAAAAAAGGCTGTGGGAAGGGTCTTTACCGAGGTCAGGAGAAGCATGATAATGGCAGACGTGGGAACCAAAACTGCCAGGATCAGTGCCGGAGAGGACATGGCAAAGAGAAATGTGGCGACCTCCCGGCTGGCAAAGCTTTTGGGCTTGGAAAAGCTGGTGCCAAATTGTGAGATGGCATCCATAGAGGCAGAGGGAAAGAAAAAATACGGGGTAGTCATGGAAGAAGCCGAGGGCATGGAAGCCATGAACCTGTATGACGGCGAAGTGGATAAAAAGTATGAGGGGAAGGATGTGATCTATTCCCCGGATACGGTCCGGGAGCTTTTTAATCTGCAGATATTTGATGCCCTCTGCGGACAGGCAGACAGACATCAGGCAAATATGCTGCTTCGATTAACTGAAAATACATATAAGGGTCATAAATACTATCTGGTGGACAAAGCCACCGGCATAGATCTTGACAACAGCTTCGGAAAGCTCAACTATTCAGACGTAATGTCGGGAAGACGTTCCGCCACCTTAAGGGTGGAGGATAAAAAGGGCATGCTTTTTGTTCCCGGCATGAGCAAGGAATTTGCGGAGTCCATATTGGCGCTGACCCCGGATATGCTGAATTATGAGATGATGGGGATCCTAAGTAAAAAAGAAAGACAGGCTCTCGTGGATCGTCTCATGGGGATACAGGAGGCAATAAAGAGACAAAAGGACTACGAGGAAAAGCATCCTGAAATCCCTTCCAAGTTCATAGGCAAGGATGGATGGAGGGACTTAAGGAATCGTATCGGGCAGCAGGCTTCCGGTGATTTGGAGTACAAAAAGTGGCTGGAGAAAAATACCTATGTGGATCCGTCAGTCCTTATTGGAAAGAGGATACCCAAAAAACAATAGAAGGTGGTAAATGTGAAAGAGATAGATGAGCAGGTAAAAAAACAGCTATCCACTGATGAAAGCATGGTGGTGGAAGAGCAGAAAAATATGCAGCAGCAGGCTCAAAACCAGATGTTTGCTCCGCAGCAGACCCAGCAGGATACGGTTCAAAAGCAGGAAAAAAAGCAGGAGGATACTCCCGTAGATCTTCAAAAGATGGGGTTTTCCGAAAAGCTTTTGTCCAGCCTTGCCCTTTTGGCTGAGGATAAGAATAAGGCATCAGAGTATTTTAAGCCTGTGGTGGAGTCTGCAAACAAGGTTCTTACCGGATGCAAAAGCAGGGATGAGCTGGCAGGGGAGCTGGGTGCTCTTATGGACAGGGTCTTTTATTATTTGGACAACAGGCCCGCATCCATGTTTTCCTCCCAGCGGAAAGCCAGACGTGCCGCCTGTGAAGATCTCATCTCCAATGTGGGCAGGTTTTTATATGATGCGGATGATGTATTTGCCGACCAGGTCAGGCTTAAGGTAACAGATGCGGTAAACCGGGAGGAAAAAAGCCCGAAAGCCAAGGAGAAAAAGCTTCAAAAGGCACAGCAGTTTGCCACAGACTACGGCTATGTCATAAGCTTTGATGCCATAGAGTCCAAGCTTGCCAGAGAGACCATCATGGGTGGTGATTTCAAGGCGACGGGAAAGGATGTCTCCGCCATCCGTCACTATATGGAGGGACTTAAGGCAATAATGACAAATACCATGCCTCCCGTTCCCCAAAAAGATGCAACGGCGGAAGAGAAAAAAGCCTACGAGGACGAGATCAAAATGACAGGCTTCGGCATCTCCAAAATGTATCAGGGGATAATAGATGCATGCAATAATTTTCTTTCTGATGAGACCATGGGGATCGAGGAAAAAAAGATCGTGGGAGATCTTTTAAAGGGCTATGAGCATGACAGCAAGGTATTTTTTAACGGCATCAGCGAATATGTGGCAGGCAACAAGGAAAAGGGAACTGCAACCTGGGCGGATGCTGTGGCGACAAAGGGCAGCACCGGCATTCAACTTAGATCCTCCGCCGTCACAAAGATGGGTGCGGGAAGCTCCGTGGTATATAAATACAATGCCAAAGGAAAGAACCTGTATTTTAAGGAGGAGGAGAAAAACTCCACAAATGCTGCGGAGTCCTGGACAAAAGTCTATTCAAAAAAGAAGGAAATGGCAGGCTACGACCCTGCCTTTGAGAAGGAACTGGCAAAATTCGAGGCTGTAGTCCAAAAACAGTTTGAGAGAGTAAAAGATCTTAATTATGCCGATATGGGTAACAGTAAAGAGTATAAGGAACTGTATTTGGCATTTTTAAGGACCCTTAGAAGAGCAAAACCCAAGACCTATTCCCTGAAGGCAAAGCAGATGCCTAAGGAAGTGCTTGAGCGATACCCCCTTATAGACTATCTGGCAAAACTGGATCAGAAAAGTGATGCTACAGCCTTTATAGATACCATTATGGACGACTTTATAAAGGGCTTTAACTCGGATGTGATGTGTACACGCAGTTGTAAGATAGATGCAGGGAATCCCATTTCCAGCAGGAATGTTGCCACCTCACGGATGGCTGATCTCCTTGGGATATCAAATATGGTTTTGCGCTCCCAGACGGCGGAGGTAATGAATGGCAACAAGGTGGTGGTGGGAAATGTCATGGAGGAGGCTCCCGGCAAGGAAGCTAATGTCATGCGCAAAAATCCGAACTTCAAATACAACAACAAAACCGTTAGTCAGATATGTGCCATGCAGGTCTTTGACCTGATCTGCGGTCAGATAGATCGCAACACATCCAATTACTTTTTGACAGTTGATGGAATGAATATAACCGGAGTAAAGATGATAGACAATGATCTGTCCTTTGGAAAGCTCACAACGATCGGTAAGGGTGAAAAAGCAACCGGCCGCATGATCCCCATAAATGATGAGGTGATCGACGCACTGCCGACGGAGTTTGTATCCTCCATTAAAAAACTTAATACCTATTCCGCAGAGGATCTGGGCTTTTTCTTTGGAGACATCTTAAAAAAGGATGAGCTGGCGGCATTGAAGACCAGGATAGGTATTGTCTATGACAGTATTCTTGAAAGAGAGGCGGTATATAAGAGGCTAAGAGAGAGTGGCACTGACGAGGAAAAGGATATAGCCTCCCACATGGATGATGATAATTTCCGTGCCGTATATTTCCAGTACAAGGTGTATTGGATGGTGGAAGAAATTCACCAGGAAAGGGTCCAGTCGGGTAAGAAGCCTTACACCGATAAGGAGGACATAGACCTTTTGATAAAGAGCTCTACCTATCTTAATTTTTCAAATATGAAGGATTACGATGACGTGGTAAGTGAATATGACCGGTACATCAAGTGACTTCTTTACAATGCCAAACCGATAATGTATCATTAGTTAGTAAAAAAGCGGAGCATATTCGCAAGTCTGATGAAAGTCGGGAGGCAGAGTTTTTGGTATGAAGAAACATGGGAAGCTCATAGGTCTTAGAAAAAAGATCTTTGCACTGTGCGTTTTTTTGGAAGTTACCACCCTGGTGCTGTTTACCATCCTTGGTGTGTATTTGATGTATCGGGTATCCGAGAGTTCCGCAGAGACAAGTCGGGAACAACAGGAGGCGGTGAGCTCCACCTCCACAGAGTCTTTGGAATATCTGATAAGCTCCTTTTTTATCAGCTATGCCATAGCCGAGAGCAATATTTCGGACAATTCATTTTATAACATGGCGGACTCCATATATATGCTGGCGCTGCAGGTTCAGGAGATAGTAAATGCTCCCGAAAAATACGACGGTGTGACGGTGGAGCCGCCCTCAAAGGACAATGCGGGAACCGTGGTTGCCCAGGTTTTGTATGCCGACAAAAAGGCGGCTGCTGACAAGGAATTAAATGAAATGGTAAAAAAGCTGGGTACTCTGCAGGAGCAGATGACAGCCATCATAGAGACCAGCGGAGAGATGCATGACTGTGCCATAGCCCTGCCCGGGGGCGCCACCATCCTCTGTGATGCGGCGTCGGATCAGAGATTTGATGAAAAAGGCAAAATAATAAGCTTTGATGCCACCACCCGTCCCTGGTATCAGCTTGCCGCAGAAAATCAGATGATCTCCTTTACCTCGGTAAGTCAGGATTTCTACACCGGAAGCTACGAGGTGAATGTGGGTATCCCCATCTATCATGAGGGAGAGCTTATGGCGGTCTGCTGCGGTTCTCTGACCTTAGATACCATAGAACAGCTTGTAGAAAATGCCCATGTGGGAGATAATGGTTTTTCCTGCATCATAAATGACGAGGGAAAGATACTCTTTTCCAACAGAGAAGAGGGTACTTTGGGTCTTTCCAATTCAGATGATCTGAGAGAAAGTGACAATGCCGAGCTTTCGGATCTGGTAAAGGATGCTCTCTCCGGTAATGTGGATTACAGAAAGCTTACGGTAGACGACGAACCCATCTGCATCACCTATGCGCCTCTTTCTACCGTGGGTTGGACCCAGCTCATGGTGATCCCCCAGGAGGAGCTGGATGCGCCCACTTTAGCATTTCTGGCTGAGCTTGATTCCGTGGCTGAAAAATCCCAGGCTAAATTCCAGGAAACAGTAATAGCTGCTGCGGTGATTTTAGTGATACTCCTTGTTGTCATGATCGTGCTGGCGATAGTGCTGTCACTGCTTTTCTCTGACAAGCTGGTCAGACCCATTAACAGCATGACAAAGAGAGTTCAAAGCATTTCCGGTGAGGATATGATATTTGATGTGGATGATACCTATAAGACCGGTGATGAGATCCAGATTTTGGCACAGGCATTCCATGACATGTCGGAAAAGACGGTAAACTACATCCACGAGATCACCCAGATAACCGCTGAAAAGGAGAGGATCGGCACAGAGCTTAACATGGCGACCAATATCCAGATGGGTATGGTGCCTGCGGATATGAGAAAGCAAAAGGGCTTCAGGATAAAAGCCACCATGACCCCGGCAAAGGAAGTGGGGGGAGATTTCTACGATTACTTTATGATCGACGACGATCACCTTGCCTTTATGATGGCGGATGTGTCAGGAAAGGGGGTTCCTGCGGCGCTTTTCATGGCAATATCAAAAGCTACCATAAAGTCCCGTGCCATGATGGGAGGAAAGCCGGAGGAGATCTTTGCCTCCGCCCAGGATCTGATATCGGAAAGCAACAAGGAGGATCTCTTTGTTACGGTGTGGATGGCGATAGTGGACTTAAAGACCGGTCACATGAACTACTGCTCGGCAGGACATGAGTTCCCGGGATTTAAGAGATCCGGCGGAAAATATGAGTGGATCATGGACAAGGACAAGACCAATAATATCGCACTTGCCATGCTTCCGGGATCGGAGTTTACCGGCTATGAGATGGACTTAAAGCCCGGAGACCGGATCTATCTGTACACAGACGGTGTGCCGGAGGCGATCAAGCCCGACAAGGAGCAGTTTGGTATGGATCGTACATTAGATGCTCTTAACGAAGTGGCGGATGCCAGTGATGAAGAGGTTTTAGAAAATGTATGGAAGAGGGTATCGGAGTTTATAGAGGACGAGCCTCAGTTTGACGATACCACCATGCTCTCCTTCACCTACCTGGGACCGGATGATGAGGGCATAGAGCTTGAGGCGCCGGAGGAAGACTTTTTCAACTTCGAGTTTTAAAAAAATTTTTGGATCGGGTAAAGACAAACGGAAAGTTTTGTGATAAGATAGCCA
>CAMOZG010000123.1 GCA_946630825.1 uncultured Lachnospiraceae bacterium | reverse complement strand
TGGTAAATTCCTCGGTGCTTGAGGATGAGGTGTCCGCATCCTGGATTACATAGGTGGTATCATCATTGGAATCCGTACCGGGCACTCCCGCCACTCCGTTGACATTTTCAGAGGTTGCCGAGGTCTCACTGTCCAGATACCCCTGGGTCTGACCCTCGTCCACATAGTAGTGATAATTCTGCTTTTTGGTGTTGTCAAAATTCATATCCAGGTTCACAGCCACTCTGGTATTGTCATAAATTGCCATACCCGTGTCGGACTCTGAAAGGATATTTTTTACCTTTGCCACCATGTCAGCCTCTGCCTCACGCTTGACTGCCTGGTTGGAAGAGGCTATACCGGCTGCCGTTGCCTCGTCACCGCCGGAAAACAGCAGATTGCCATTGGTGTCTATAATGGTGATATTTTCCGTGGTGTCATTGCCAAGACCTGTGGCTATCCATTTGGCAATGGCTGCCGCCTGGTCAGAGGTCATGGTATCGGAAAGTTCCAGCTGTACCTTGGCATAGCTGGGCTCTGTATTGGCTATGAGAGTCCCGTCGTCATCCGGGATATGGAAGGATACGTCAGCAGATTTGATATTGCTCTGCTGCTCTAAAGCAGTCTTATAGTTATACTCCATGAGGACCTGCATTTTCTTCTGCTTGTCTGCCTCGGTGGAGGTAAAGCTGCCGTCTAAAACATCATTAATGGAATAGCCTGTGGAGGGGATATTGTTGGAACCCAAAAGGATACTTACGTCGGTTTTGTCCTCGGCGTGTATCTTGAAGGTATATGTCCCTGCCGTCTCCTGCTTTTCATACATATAGCCGCCATCCGACAAAAGCTGCTCTATGGTCTGAGCCTCTGTGGCATCCTGGGCTGTGGCTATGGTGATCCAGGTGGGTCGTGTCACCACAAAAACAAGGATCCCTATGGTGAGTGCCACCACGGCAACGGCAGAGATCATCATGATCTTCTGGCGTCTGTCGTATTTCTCCCACCATTCACGGATACGGTTGATTATATTTTGTAACTGTTCAGGCATCTTATATCTCCTACTCTATGCTGGCTTATGATAGCGGTATATGTTTGAACGATTTAGCGGCGCGCTTAGCGAATCCGAGCCGAAGCAGCGTCGAGGAGCGCAAGCGAAGCGATCGCACCGCAGACGCGTTAAGCGCAGGCGAAAGATGAGCTTAGCAGCAAAGCGATTAGTGAAAACATATACCGGTATCATATACCTTGCTATAGTGCAACTTACAACAAGTAATCCATGTTCAGAAAAAATTTATATTTGCATATTCATTATCGTCTGATAGCTCTGTACGAAGCGGTCACGGACGGCTACGGTATACTGCAAAGCTATGGCGGCTTTTTGCTCAGCGATCATCAGATCGTGAGGATTGTCAGATTCACCCAGCGCAAATTTAATGAGTTCAGTGTGTGCATTGTTCTGAAGCTCATTAGTCTCGGTGATCATATTTTTTGCCGCATCCAAGACCGTGGCAAAATCCTGCGTATTGTCAGCAACCTGCGGTATGGCCGGGATCCCGGGTGTGCCTACGGGAGTGGTCTTGTACAGGTTATCTATAGCTGAAACATCCATATATTACTCTCCTGTTATGCCGGAATATTAACTGCTTCCAATGGAGATACCCTGGGTCACCACATCCTTTAGGGCTCCAAAGGCGGTCACATTGGCCTGGTAGCCTCTGGTGGCATCTATGAGGTTGGTCATCTCGGTAACTGTATTCACATTGGGATAGGATACATAGCCGTTTTCATCAGCATCCGGGTGGGAGGGATCATACTCCATAATAAGATCCGTCTCATAATCCCTGGTTACTTTGGTGACCTTGACCCCGTTGCCCTTATAGGCCTTGATATAGTCCAAGGTGTCCTTAAAGCTCATGGGACGCAGGTTCTTTTCTTCAAAGGTGACCACCTTTCGTCTGTAGGTCTCACCGTTTTCGTCCCTGGTGGTGTTGACGTTGGCAATATTTTCTGCGATAACATCCATGCGGAACCGCTGTGCCGTCATGCCGGATGCCGCAATATCAAATGATTGAAACAAAGCCATTTCACATCACCTCCTAACTGCCGATAGCGGTCTTGAAATGCTGGATCTCCTGGTTCATGGCTGTGGTATAGGTCTGATACCTGAGCTGCTCGGAAGCAAGCTCCACGTTTTCCGTGTCAGGATCCACATTGTTTTTGTCTATGCGATATGAATAGTTTGAGTAATCAGTGTATATCTTGGGATTTAAGCTGTCGGTGGTCAGGTGCCTAACAGCCGAATCCACGGTGCCCTGACGTGTCTTTTTAAGCTCCCTTAAGAATACATCCTGAAAATCAATATCCTTTCGTTTGTATGTGGGGGTGTCAGCATTGGCAATGTTGTTTGCAATAAGCGTCATGCGCTGATAGCTGGCATCCATGGCTCTGTCGGTGACATTCATATAATCAAATGCATGTGATCCGATCATAAAACCTCCTTGCCGGCCCAGAATGAGCCTTATAATCCTCTAACCATTATATATTAATCCGTCAAAATTACAAGCATTTTTTACATCATATAGTGCTTTTTTATTCCTTCCGGCACAAATTGTAGTGTTTTATGCAGGTAGGATATCCCTTTTATAACACAAAAAGGACCTACAAATGTAAGTCCTTTTAAAACATCTCATCCATGAAATATACGGTATCTTCAGCCTGCCTGGTTGTCCTTTAAAAGCTGGATCTCACTGAAGACTACGTCATTTAAGACCTTGATATGTGTCCCCTTCATCCCTGAGGATCTGGATTCTATGACCCCGGCGCTTTCAAACTTCCTGAGTGCATTTACGATCACAGATCTGGTAATGCCCACGCGATCCGCTATCTTGGAGGCTACCAAAGTGCCTTCGTTGCCCTCTAATTCATCAAATATGTGTATGATCGCCTCCTGCTCCGAATATGACAGGGTGCCTATGGCAGACTTGACTATCTGCTGCTTGCGCTCATCCTCGGCATTTTCCTCATTAACCGAGCGCATCATCTCCAGTCCCACCACAGTGGATCCATACTCCACCAAGATAATATCATCTATATCATATTGCCTGTCACTGCGGTATACAAAAAGAGTACCCAGCCTCTCTCCGGCAATATCAATGGGTGTGACTATTGCCGCATATTTGGCAGGATCTATGCTGTCAAACCCAAGGGTCAAAAGGTTTACATTTTCCTTTGTGGACAAAATCCCCAAAAGCCTCTCGTTAAGTTCTTTGTCTATAAACTCTCCCACACGAGATGCTAAAAGTTCATTGATGCCTTCCACTCCGCCGGATCTTGACATCCCCAGGGTCTTGCCCTTTTTACTTATAACCACCGTATTGGAGTCCAATATCTCCGTCAGCACCTGGCAGATATCGTTAAATACCACCTTTGATGAATTGTTGTTATGTAAAAGCTTTCCTATCTTTCTCGTCTTGTCTAATAATTGTACACTCATAGTCCCTATGCTTTGTCAGTGATCCTTTCCAAAAATAACCGCAACCAATTGTATCATAGGAAAGGATAACATTCAATATTATCTGAAAATTATCCTCAATTTTTTATAAAAGTCGATTGTTTCACAAAGTTTCACAAAAATTGATTCATTTCATGTTCATGTGCTTCAATCGTCGTCAGAGGATACATTTTCAGTATATCCGCAGGAAGGATCGGCGCAGGCTATCTTTTTGCCTTTGTATACCATGAAACCGTTACATCTGGGACAGGATTTTTTAGCCGGACGCTGCCAGCTCATAAAATCACAGTCAGGATAGTCCTCACAGCCATAGAATACTCTGCCTTTTTTGGTTTTTCTAAGCACTATATCCTTGCCGCATTTGGGGCAGGATATTCCGATCTTTTCCAGATAGGGCTTGGTGTTGCGGCACTCAGGAAATCCGGGGCAGGCTAAAAACTTGCCGTGGGGTCCGTATTTGACCACCATGTTCCTGCCGCATTTTTCACATATTATATCGGTTACTTCGTCCTCTATCTTTACCTTGGATATCTCTGTCTCTGCCTTTTCTATGGACCGTGCCAGATCAGGATAAAACTCCCTGACCACGGTCTTCCACTCCCTTGTGCCCTCTTCGACCTCGTCTAAATCCTCTTCCATTTTGGCTGTAAACCTGAGATCCACAATGGAGGGAAAGGATTCCTTCATTATATTATTGACCACATCCCCCAGCTCGGTGACGAATATCGCCCTGCCCTCCTTGCCTATGTAATGCCGCTTTAACAGGGTGGTGATTATGGGAGAATAGGTACTGGGGCGTCCTATGGACAGCTCCTCTAAGGTGCGGACCAGTGAAGCCTCTGTAAATCTGGGGGGTGCCTGGGTAAAGTGCTGCTTTTTCTCCAGCTTGCTTAAGGCAAAGCTATCTCCCTCTTCGAGGCTCTTTAAGCCGTATACCGGCGCTTTTTCCTCATCTGCTTCTGTATATATACGGGTAAATCCATCAAAGCTGACCCCTGTCTCACTTTGTCTGAATTCATAGCCATTTACCGTAAATCTGGCTGTGATAACATCATAGATGGCAGGCATCATCTGACTTGCCAAAAACCTGTTGTAGATCAAAGTGTAAAGCCTGAGCTGATCCCTGGACAGGGACTTTTTTGCCGCATCCACAGTAAAGGAAAGGTCAGAGGGTCTGATGGCTTCGTGGGCATCCTGTATATTTTTCCCACTCTTCTTCTGAGGCACCTCATAGTGCTTATAATACTGTGAGCCGTATTTTTCCGTTACAAATGCTTTTGCGGATGCAATAGCTTCGTCAGATATCCTGATGGAATCCGTACGCAGATAGGTAATGCGTCCATCCTCATAGAGCTGCTGCGCCACCTGCATGGTCTTTTGCAGTGAAAAATTAAGAGCTTTGGATGCCTCCTGCTGCATGGTACTGGTGGTAAAGGGCAGCGGAGCCTTTTTAGTCCTGGAGGAATTTTTCTTTTCCAAAAGCTTAAAGTCCGAATTGCCTATGGCTGCCATAATATCTTCCAGACTTTTTTTATCGCTTATATCCAGCTTTTTGCCGGTCTGTCCGTAAAAAGAAACCGGTATGGGCTTTTTTTTGCCCTTTGCAAGGATAAAGGCATCTAAGGTGTAATACTCCCGGGGTATGAATTCATTGATCTCCTGCTCTCTGTCGCATATCAGCCTTAAGGCTGCTGACTGGACACGGCCTGCGGACAAACCTCTTTTGACCTTCACCCACAAAAGGGGGCTTATCTTATAGCCCACTATCCGATCCAAGATCCGTCTGGTCTGCTGGGCATCCACCAGATCCATATCAATATCCCTGGGGTGCTTAAAGGATTCCTTTACGGCATTTTTGGTTATCTCGTTAAAGGTGACCCTGACATATTTTTTATCATCCACACCCAAAGCAGCCTTGAGATGCCAGGATATTGCCTCACCCTCACGGTCCGGGTCAGTTGCCAGATATATGCGATCTGCCTTTTTCGCTTCCTTTCTGAGGGATGCCAAAAGCTCCCCCTTTCCTCGAATGGTGATGTATTTGGGTTCAAAATCCCCATCCACATCCACTCCAAGCTGGGACTTGGGCAGATCTCTCACATGGCCCTGGGATGCCATTACCTCATAATTTTTTCCCAAAAATTTTTTTATGGTCTTGACCTTGGTAGGCGACTCCACAATAACTAAGTTCTTCATTAAAAGCAGTTCCTTTCCCTATGGATCTGTTTCCATAATAAGCAAAAACCGACAATCACTATACACTATAAAAAATAGGATTTCAAGTAGAAAAAGAACTTATGCCTCAGATCATCTCCTCTAAAATGCGTGCCGCTTCATACACGTACTGGGGGCAGGGGCGCTTATTATAGTATTCCGGAGTACGTGCCTCAGGCTCCGTTCCCGGCTTCACCTCCACCCCACGCAAAAGCTCACGGCATACTATGGAGCCGTTTTTTTCTCTAAAGCGTGCCGCAAACTCCTGTACCAGATGATAGTGGTCACTTTTTGCCCGGAGATCCTCAGGATCGCTGTATCCCCGAACCATTCCAAGAACCATAAGCGCTCCGCTTACAGTTCCGCACACCTCCCTAAGCCGCCCCATTCCTCCTCCAAAAGAGGAAGACATACGGGCTGCCGTATCAATATCCAGCCCCGTCACATCACAAAAGGCGCAAAACACCGATTGGGAGCAGTTATAACCTTTGTAAAACAACTCTTTTGCATACTGTGCATGATCCATACAAATGCCTCCAACACAAGAGCCGGCGGATAAATCCACCGGCTCGTTTAATAACCTGATCTAAATCAAAGACCCTGATGGGATCAGAACTTGCCTGCCTTTGCAGCCTCTTCTACGGAAACTGCCACTGCAACAGTAGCTCCAACCATGGGGTTGTTGCCCATGCCGATAAGTCCCATCATCTCCACATGAGCGGGAACTGATGATGAACCTGCAAACTGGGCATCAGAATGCATACGTCCAAGGGTATCTGTCATACCGTAGGAAGCGGGACCGGCTGCCATATTGTCAGGATGAAGGGTACGTCCTGTACCACCGCCTGATGCAACTGAGAAATACTTCTTGCCCTGCTCATTGCACTCCTTTTTGTATGTGCCTGCTACGGGATGCTGGAAACGTGTGGGATTGGTGGAGTTACCTGTGATGGAAACACCCACGTTCTCATGGTGCATGATAGCCACACCCTCCTGA
>CAMOZG010000122.1 GCA_946630825.1 uncultured Lachnospiraceae bacterium | reverse complement strand
GGAGGAAATGTATGTACAGGATCACAAGAAAGGAAGAACTGGCAGACAACATCTTTTTAATGGATGTGGAGGCCCCCAGATGTGCCGCCAAATGCCTGCCGGGACAATTCGTTATCGTACGTGTGGATGAGGAGGGAGAGCGTATTCCCCTTACCATCTGCGATTACGACAGGCAAAAGGGCACCATAACCATAGTGGTGCAGACCATTGGCGCATCCACAAAGCGGATGGATGAGCTGAAAGAAGGGGACGGATTTTTAGACTTTGTAGGTCCCTTGGGACTTCCCTCTGAGCTTTGCTTAGAGGAAAATTTAGAGGAGACCAAAAAGCTTGATATAGTATTTATCGCAGGAGGATTGGGAACTGCTCCCGTATATCCCCAGGTCAAGTGGCTCCACGAACATGGAGTGGAGGCAACAGTCATCATGGGAAGCCGTACAAAGGATCTGCTTTTCTATATCGACGAGATGAAGGCAGTGGCAAAAGAGGTCTATGTTACCACAGACGACGGAACCTACGGATTCCACGGCATGGGTACGGATCAGCTTCAGGCTCTTTATGATGAGGGCAAAAAGTATGACCACTGTGTAGCTATAGGTCCCATGATAATGATGAAGTTTGTATGCAAGCTTACCGAAAAGCTGGGCATACACACCATAGTATCCATGAATCCCATTATGGTGGACGGCACCGGAATGTGCGGAGCCTGCCGTCTGATAGTGGACGGTGAAGTGAAGTTTGCCTGTGTAGACGGTCCTGAGTTTGACGGCCATAAGGTGGACTTCGATCTTGCCATGGCGCGGATGAAGCAGTATTCCACAGAAGAGGGAAGAAAAAAGCTTGCCTATGAAGAGGGCGACAGCCACCACGGCGGCTGCGGCAACTGTGCCTGACGAAAGGATAAGGAGGAAATAATAATGGGTGATGTAAATGTTAGAGTACCTATTGCCGAACAGGACCCCAAGGTTCGTGCCACAAATTTCGACGAGGTATGTTTAGGATACACAGAGGACGAGGCGGTAGCCGAAGCAGAGCGCTGCTTAAACTGCAAAAATCCCAGATGCGTGGGAGGCTGCCCCGTTTCCATCAATATCCCTGCCTTCATAGAGCAGGTGAAAAACAGAGACTTTAAGAAAGCCTATGAGATCATAAGCCAGTCCTCGGCTCTTCCGGCAGTATGCGGTCGTGTATGCCCCCAGGAAAGCCAGTGCGAGGGTGTCTGCGTCCGTGGCGTAAAGGGCGAGGCAGTTGCCATAGGAAAGCTGGAGAGATTTGTGGCAGACTGGGCGAGGAAAAACGGTATCCGTCCCACCACAGATGCTGCCAAAAACGGTCACAAGGTAGCAGTGATAGGTTCAGGTCCCGCAGGACTTACCTGCGCCGGAGATCTGGCGAGGGCAGGCTATGACGTGACTATCTTTGAAGCCCTCCATAAGACCGGCGGAGTTTTGGTATACGGCATACCGGAGTTTCGTCTGCCAAAGGATGAGGTGGTTGCTGCCGAGGTGGAAAATGTGAAAAACCTGGGCGTAAAGATCGAGACAAACGTGATAATCGGAAAGAGCACCACCATAGATGAGCTTATGGAAAAGGAAGGCTTTGAGGCTGTATTCATAGGCTCCGGTGCAGGACTTCCCAAGTTCATGGGAATACCCGGCGAGCAGGCTTTGGGAGTATTTTCCGCCAATGAATATCTGACCCGAAACAACCTGATGAAAGCCTTTAAGGATCAGGATACACCCATTGCCAGAGGCAAAAAGGTGGTGGTAGTAGGAGGCGGAAACGTGGCTATGGATGCGGCACGTACAGCCCTTAGGCTTGGAGCCGAGGTCCACATAGTATACCGCCGTTCAGAGGCTGAGCTTCCTGCCCGTGCAGAAGAGGTTCACCATGCCAAGGAGGAGGGAGTGATATTCGATCTCCTTCAAAATCCCGTGGAGATCCTAGCTGATGAAAACGGCTGGGTCAAGGGAATAAAGATAATCAAAATGGAATTGGGCGAGCCTGATGAGTCCGGTCGCCGCAGACCTGTGGAGATCGCCGGAAGTGAATATGAGATAGAATGTGATACTGTCATCATGTCACTTGGCACCTCCCCCAACCCCTTGATCGCATCCACCACAGATGGTCTGGATGTAAACAGACGGGGCTGCATAATCGCAAAGGAAGAGGACGGCTCCACCTCCAAAAAGGCAGTTTATGCCGGTGGTGATGCAGTGACTGGAGCTGCCACCGTGATCCTTGCCATGGGCGCAGGAAAGGCTGCAGCAAAGGGTATCAGAGAGTATTTTGGCGAGGCAGTCTGATGATAACCTAATTAAATAAATGATAAATCTGCAGTCCGTAAGTAAAAGAGTATTACTTGCGGGCTGCTTTTGTTATACTTCGGATAATAAAATTTTGATTATCCTAAAAGAATGCGGGTTTTATGTGAGAAAGACCATAGATCGCTTGAAGGAAAATTACGATTTTCTATATTGAAACACTGTTGTAATTATGATACCATTTTTGATATTCGGATCGATTCCTAACGTGAGAAGGAGAAATGTCATAGGGTCACACCAAAGGAGGGAAGATTATGGCTTACACAATGCTAAAAAAGCAAATGTCAGAGATGAATATCTATGATAATGTTTTAGAGACCGGAAGAGATTTAAAGGATCTGGCAATCAGATTTCTTCATAACACCTGTGAGGAACTCAGGTTTGATGGAGACAAATCCGGGGAAGATGGACCGGATTCTTATACCGGGAGGTCATCAAATATAAAGCAGATCCCATATAATATGGAAATGGATATTGACAGGCTCTGTCTTGAAAATTCTCTTATGCATTTTTTGGAGTCAGGAACATCACAGGATGCGTTTAATGTTTATTTATGTTATATAGATATGTTTATGGGCTCCTATGGTAAGAGCAGACATATAATTGAGATGCTATCTGAATTTGAGTCAAATGGCAGCTCACTTTTGATGAAGCATAGGGATCATTATTCACACTCGGTGTATGTTTTTGCACTTGGATTGGCTGTTTTCGAGAGTAATACAGCGTATAAGGAGGTGTATAGAAAATATTACGGGTTTAATTCAGATCGCATGGCAGCTCATCATTATCTTAAATTCTGGGGACTTACCTCATTATTTCATGATATTGGGTATCCATTCGAACTTCCATTTGAGGAGATATGTGGATATTTTGAGTCAGACAGGGATTATGATGATGACAAAGAACTGAAGGGAAAAAAGACCGCCAGGTATAATAGACCATATATGGCATATCATGATGTTGAAAAATACATAGAACTAAGTGTTGAGCAATCGAAAAAATTACAGGCGCTGTACGGATTAGAAAAGGATGCACATTTTTTTGCAACTACAAATGATTTGTTTGCTTATGATCTTGAAAATAAGCTTGGCAAGGTATACCGGTTTTCTAAAGACAGTATGAGTCAGATACTTGGAGCCAAGCCAACCAGACCGGATCTTTTTAATAATTTTATGGATCATGCTTTTTGGAGTGCAACCATACTTTTCAGGGAATTATATGAGACCATAGGTATTTACAGCAAGGAAAATGATGAGGGCATGGATAAGGTTCATGTTGATGCCCTGACAGCAATACTGCTTCATAACAGTCTGTATAAGTTTTCTATCGGATTTATAAAATCAAAGGATGTAAATATACCATTTAGGATGGAGTATCACCCGCTGGCGTATATGCTTATGTTGTGTGATGAACTTCAATGCTGGGATCGAACCTCCTATGGACGAAATTCCAGGATCCAATTTCATCCCATGGATTGCAGATTTACCTTCGGAGATGGTGATGTAAAGGCTGTATATATTTTTGATGAAGCAGGAAATGACAAGATTGAAAGATACAAAAAGGGTGAAATAAAAAAGCTGAAATCCTATTCTGACTTTGACAAGGGAGATTTTCTTGGAGACATTAAAGAGATAATAGCCCTTGGAAAAGATTCAGGCATAAGTATCGAGGTGAGTACGGATGTTGAGAAGAGAGACACTTTAAGAAAGCACACCTATCTCTCGGAAAGTAATTTTATTCATTTGTATGATTTTGCTGTGGTACTGAATGCAAGGTACAAATTCATGTATGCTTCAAAGAGTGATTTAGGTGCCGATATTCCCACATATAATGAGATTAAAGGCAATCAAAATAAACAAAAGGAATTTTATGATTACATAACAAGTGATGAAGGCATCAAAAAGGCTGAGGAATGGTTTGAGAAAGAACTATCATTGGAATACAAGCTCTCCAATATAAATCAGGCAAAGGGCTTTGCAAAGGGGCTTGATATTCTGGGGGCCTTTTACACAGATAGACCTGTTGACTTTGAACTCTATGAAAGGATATCTGATGAGGATTCAATTAAGATAGGACCAATGGAACATTTCCGCTGGCTAAAGGAGCATGAGGAAATGGGCTGGACATATGTGGATGGTGAAAATTACGACAGAGAAAACGGAGAGGGTTTATATAAGGAAAAAAGGGAACTAAAGAGATTTCATACTGACATGGTTCCGGCTGAACTGATGCAGGGAAAAACGGAGATTGATGAGACTGTTGCAAAGGCAAATTATGACAGGCTTGAAAAGGGTGAACAGGACAAGGATACGGAACCTATGGATCTTATGATGGTACTTTTGCCTGCATATGAGGGCGTGAGATTTTATAAGTATAAGTAGACAGAGCGCACCGCTATGGATATGAGAAGGAGGATATATGAGTGATTTTAAAATTATCTTCGGAGAACAGATTAAGGATAACCATCTAATTGATGCGTTGAAACTTGATCAAATGGTTTATAAGGATATTTACCAAATTGATTTTGAAAGATGCAAAGCTTTCATAAAGAGGAATCCTGAAATTTATATTATGGCTGTAAATGAAAATGATGAGGTGGTAGGATATATTAACTATAGTCCGATTTCAAGCGAAATGTATGACAAAATGCTTGGGGGAGAAGAAATAGATTCCAACATAACCCCGGAGGATATCAAGGCTTATAAACCGGGGAGTGATCATCAGATATATTTTTCTTCCATCTGTGTACATCCGGATTTTCGAAAACAGGGTGTAGCTAAAACTTTGTTGACATTTTTGAAGGAATATGAGGAAAATCTTGAAAAGAAGGGTATCCATATATCCAAGGTTGTAGCAGATGCAGTAAGTGATTCTGGGCGGAATATACTAATTAGTAATGGCTTTAAGTTTATTAAAGAATCCAGCCATGATTCAACAATAATGGAGAAGATAAATGAATAATCCAATAAATATAAGTGGTGAGTATATTTTCATTTCATACTCAACCCAAAATACTGCACAGGCAGTGGAGGTGCTTGAAGCTTTGGAAAAAAACAACAATCATTGCTTTTATGCACCCAGAGATATAAAACCGGGTACGGGCTATGCAGGAGAAATAATTCGTGCTATTGAAAGGTGTAGTACGTTTATATTGATACTTACAAAAGCTGCCGTGGAATCAGTCCAGGTGTTACGTGAAATAAATGCCGCTGTTTCCAGAGGTAAGCTGATAATCCCTCTTAAATACGAGGACGTAGAACTAACGGATGATTTGAAATACTATCTGGGAGTGGCTCAATGGGTAGAAGTAGTGGGGGATTTTGATGACGAGGTACTTGAGGTCAATACTAAGATTAGTGAGTCAAATGCCAATAGGAGTGAAAGGATAGTAGATAGCGAGCTCTCAGGGTATAAAATGATAGAGGTTGAAAAACTTTTGGAAAGCGGTTTCAGCCCTGAGGAAATAGCCATGAGAGAGATTGAAGTTGATTATCTTTGTATACCTGCTGATAAATATGAGATGTCAGAAGAATATGAAGGTACTCTGGAGGATTGGGTTTATGCTATTACCCATACTGAATATGAGACTACTGCATGTCTTGTTAAGGATGGGGAGATAATAGGTTATACAGAGATATATCCGCTCAAAAAGGATAGTTATGAAGAATTGCTAAGTGGGAAAAGCATAATAAGAGATAGTATGATTGACATATATGGATTTGGAGGAGATTTTCCTGCATATATTTCAATCATAGCACTTAGACCTGACGAGGAAAGCCAGGCTAATTACTTTAGGATGGTTGATTGGTTGTTTGAGCATATTGCATATTGGAGGAAAAAACATATCAATCTTACAAGGATAGGAATATCGGTCTACTCGGATATGGTAGAAGAATTCGTAAAAAAAATGGGTTTTGAGTTTATGGGGCTTAACCCCGTAAAAGGAAAGATTTACGAAGTCGAGTACAGCAACCTTATAAATACCTTTGCTATAAGGTCAAGATATGAAAAACTGGAATTAGGGAGAAATTAAAATGTTTAATGTAAAGCTGGGAGAAGAAGTTGATGCAGAATTTGTATATAAGATCAGACCTGTGGATGTGGCTTGTTATAAGGAGGAATATCAGGGAGTGGCAGAAAATTCTGTAATAAGATTTACTAAGAATCAAAAAACATTTGTCTTTGTTTGTAATGAAAATGATGATGTGGTCGGATATATTAATTTTTTCCCGTGTGAAGAAAATCTCTATCGGGATATCATAAGTGAATGTGACCATATACGTGACGACGAAATACTTCCTGAAGAAGTGGCTGAGTATAATGATCGCGAGAATCATATATATATTCTGTCTGTAGCTATACATCCAGATTATCAGGGCACTGAGGTGATAAAGATAATGACCAAGGCCTATGAAG
>CAMOZG010000121.1 GCA_946630825.1 uncultured Lachnospiraceae bacterium | reverse complement strand
ATAATAAATGCAACAAAACCGCAACATTACTATTTCAAAAGCATATAAAGCTCACGATACATCCTGTTTCTGCCCTCTCCCAAGAGATAGATTATATCCTCCCTCACTTCCGGTCTCCTGAAAAGCTCCACCAAGAAAGGTGCATAGTGAGTGCCTGCCCCCTCTTCAATTTCTTTTTCATAATCATCAAAGGTCTTGCCCTTGTTATAGCTGCGCCCCACTGTATCCGTCGCCGCATCCAGACAGTCTGCCGCAAGCACTATATCAATGATGGACTTGTCGTTTTCATGCTCTACCTTATCTTGTGTTTTCTTTGTGGTAATATTCTTCCAGTTTCTTTCTGCATCCAATGAATACGGGCAGAAGCTCAGGATCAAACTGGGTGCCCATACCCTCTATCATAAGCTTCGCCACAAGCTTTGGATCCATGGCTTCCTTGTAGCTTCTCTTGCAAGCCAATGCGTCATATACGTCTGCCACTGCCATGATCCTTGCCTCCACCGGGATCATGGAGCCCACCAGCCCCTCGGGATAGCCTCTTCCATCCCAGCGCTCATGGTGGTATCTTGCCACGTTATAAGCTATCTTTACAAAATGCTCCTCCTCCACTCCGTCAAGCAGGATCATCACCATCTCCCCGCTCTTTTGGGCATGGGTCTTCATGATCTCATACTCCTCATCCGTAAGCTTTGCAGGCTTGTTTAAAATAGCATTTTCTATGGTGATCTTTCCCAGATCGTGGGTGGGTGCCGCCCGGACTATGTCATTTGCAAAGGCGTCATCTATATCCAGGATCTTTTGTGCCCTGATCTCATCTATTATTATGCTTATGATATCACTGGTCCGCTTTACATGACCTCCCGTGTTGTTGTCCCGGTTTTCGATCATGTTTGCCATGCCGGTGACTATCTTTCTTTGCATCTCTATGATGTCCCTGGTCTTGGCTCGAACCTGGGCATTTAGGGTGTCATTATAGGAATTGATGATATCCAGGTTTTTCTGCTCCTCTGTGGCATCCCTTACGTCAAAGACCCAGCCCTGGCTGTCATCACCTTTTTTTAAATACACCGGGGATATCTCACAGACACAGGTCATATCCTCTATCCGAAACTTTTCTGTCCTCTCCCCTCTGATCTCGCATGCCTCCATCATGGAGTAAAAAACCAGCCTTAAGGGGTCATCCTCACTTAGCTTTTCATCTATCCGCACCCGGGAGAGGGCAGGCCAGAAATCCATCATCCTCCTGTTGGCGCACAAAAATCTGCCGTCCGTATCAAATACCGCCAGACCGTGATCCCCATGCTTTTTTTGATGTTCCGCCTCCACAAAAAACAGATCGTGCATATGTATCCTGTCGTACTGTAGGGCGATCAATATATCGCTTGCCACATAGAGGAAGGGAAGCAGGGAAAAATCTATGTCTATTGCCCACTCTATTACATACAAGACCATGCAGACCACTGTAAGGACGGAGTAGACCATAAGCCCACTGCGAGAGTAGAGCCCCTTTCTCACATAGCCTGCCAAAAGTATGCCCACTATCACTGCCATGATGATCCCAAGATAGATGTAGTGGTATATCCGAAGAGGTCCCCCTGACAGCTTGGTGGCATTGCCCCAGGCGGTCTTTATAATGGATATCTCTCCAAAATAAATATTGTTGTGGACAGAGCCCCATACCACAAACAGATGGATCCCTGCCACACCATATGCCAGGTACTTTATCCATGGCTTTACCCTGACACCTATGGTCCTTAGCATCAGAAATATCATGATGGTCAAAAGCACGGTGCTGTCTATATAGATAAAGCAAAATGCTATTGCCGCTGCCTCAGGAGTGACCGTCATGGTCTTAAGCCAGTACCCTAAAATGACAATAGGGATCAAAGTCACCACCGTCCAGTAGTAGCGGTCTATGTTCTCATACTCCTTTGAGGACATCCAAAGCATCACAAAGAGTGATATGATTAAGCAGATTCCAAAAGCTGTAGTTGCCACAGTGCCTCCTCTTTATATATCTATCTTGCCTATCTTTGTATCATCTGCCACCCTTGCATCCAGTTCAAAGTAAGTCTCTGTGCCGTTTCCAGGTGTGCTTACCACCCGAAGGGCAGAGCCCATCATTTTAAGCACACCCTCTGCCAGCCGGGTGCCAATGTGACTGTCGATATCCACCGGGGCGCCCTCTCCCTTGTCACGGACAGAAAATACCAGATGCGCCATACCCTGTTCAGTAGCTTTTCCAAAAAGCGAACAGGTGATACTGCCCTCTGACATATGGCTCACCCCCATGACCACCATAACTGCCATTATCCTCATAAGCCTTTCCTTATCACCGTATATCTTTGCAGGAAGTGTATCTGCTATGTCGTATTTTACTTCCACCTTTGAGCCAATAGTATACTCCTTGGCAAAGCTTTCCATCTCCCTAAGCAGGCTTTCTATGGAAAAGGGCTTTTTTGCAATGGTAAGCTGCCCTGCCTCAAGTCTGGCATAATCCAAAACATCCCTGATGATCTCTGCCAAGGTTGCCGAGGATCTGTCGATTTTTTCCGCCATGGCTTTGGTTGCCTCTTCCCCAGTATTTTGTAGGATGCTTTGGTTGTCTTTGGATATCTCCCGAGCCGGGATCAGTATCTCATCAGAAATGGATTTTAAAAATGCACCCACTTCACGCTGTTCCCTCTCGGCTATGGTTATCCGCTCTTCGATCTCATCCATCTCCCGCTTTTCCGCATCAATATTCTGGATGGTAAAAAGCACCTTGTCTATGGGTCTGCCGGGGATTCGATCCATGGCAAAGAAACGGATGGCGCACCAGCCAAAGCTTTTGCTTATGTACTCCAAGGCTATGCTGTTTTTTTCTCCCAGACGCTTTGCTATGGTGGACAGCTCGCAAAAAGAAATTGCCACCTCCCTGTAGGCATCCGCCGCATCTGTCTCAAATAAATAGCGGATCTGCTGTGATGCCGGAAGTTCCTCAGGACGGTGAAGCTCTCCCGTATCCTTTTCTATAACGGGAGTTAAGATGTCATTTTTAAGATCCACTATGTAGATGGAGTGATAGATATCGGACATGCAGGCTATACCCGACTTTTGCAGCTCCAACTGATGCTCCGCATTTTTAATAAGCTGCAATGAGACTATGTAAACCGCCAGGCCCACTATCCACATCATGCCTATCACAAATATCACCGGATATATCAGACCCTGGGTGTAGCTCCTGTGGTAGGAGAAATTCAGGTCATATTTCATAAAATCCAGACTGTCGAAATAATAGAAGATCACACCCATGGTAAGCTCTGAGTCACCTGCCACCGGCACCTCGGAATCCTTGGCGGAGGGGGTATAGGTCACATGATCCCCGGGAATAAGAGGGATCAGAAGATCCCCATCATAGAAGTAATCCAGCTTTACCTCATCCAGGTCATAGTCCCTCAGATCCAGAGTCTGGGTCTGTTCATTTTCAGTACCCGTGTACTGCCGGATGGTGACAAGTCCGCACCAGGCATTGTTGATAAAGCACTTATCCGTAATGTCCATCTCTATGGACCAGTCATCCACCTCATCATCAGAGTTGTTATAGAGCACCCCATCAATGGTCTGGGCAGACAGATCTATAGTCTGCCCCTCCCACTCAAAGTCTCTTTTAAGCCAGGTGCTGGTAGAGTCCTCTCTGGGTTCAATGTCCAAATAGGTGGTCTGTTGGCTGTCGGCACCGGACACTGTATACACCTGACTGTTGAAATCATTGATGTATAAAACCTGAAGTGTGAATAATATCCCCATAAGTACAGGTGCCAGTATCAGCAAAATCATATATAGCTTTTTGTGTTTTAATTTCATATCTTTACTTGTCCTTTCCTGTCAGAGAAAAGTCCAACAAATAGTCGCCTTATTCGTAGAACATGCCAAGAGTATGCAGCCTGTCATGTCTGGCAACAGCATTATCTCTGGCTTTTATCATATCTTCGTCGGGACGCCGCGCATTGTTTACCATTTTGCGGTATTCATCCTTGACTTCCCCGGCTTTTTTTATCTCTATAGCCAGTGTCTCCTTCATATATGTGATCTGACGTTTTGCCTTTATCAGTTCGTCACTGTCCGGGGCAGTCACCTCCAAGCTTTCGATCTTCTCCTTTATCTTTGAAAGTTCTTCCATCCTCTGGGCATTTTCCTGTTTCCACTCTTCTTCACTTTGCTCTGTAACGCACTTGTCATGCACCTCTTTTTCCCATTTTTCATTTAATAACTTACTTTTCTTTATCGCCTCTTCAAAGAAGGGCTCTTTGCTGTAATCTTTATAAGAGGTGATATTCTTAAACTCCTTAAAGTAACCGCGCATTTTCTCTTTTGTTTCGTCACCTGCCCTGGCTATAAGCCTTATACAGGCAGCATCAGCGGCATAATTCTTTTTATCACTTTCATACTTTTTGATCCTCTGGTAAAGCTCCATGGCTCCGTAACATTCCCTGTTATAATCTTCATCCACGTCAAGATACCTAAGCTTCACATCCTTGATCCCAAGCTTCTTTTCGATCTCAAAGGCTGCCTCGTTGGACACATCCTCGGTATTTGAAAGCAGTTCATCCATTTTATCGCCCCAGACCTTAAGCCCCGTTGCAGATTCACTCCATTCCTTAAGCTTGCTTTCGAAATCTATGAAAGCCTGTTCATCCTTTGTGCGCTCTTCGGGAGCCTTTTCCTTTATAGACTTAAGTTCTTCCTCAAGCTTTGAAAAGATCTTTGAATCAAGCTGCTTCTTTATCTTATCCCGCTGCTTTTTATCCTCCTTAGCCTGCTTTGCTTCTTCCTTCTCTTTCTTTGCTTCCTCTTCCTGTATCAGCTTAAGCTTCACTTCATTTACCTTTTTCATAAAAGGTGTTTCAAGATGCACATTCTTATCGATCTGTGACAGATTGTCGTAGTCAGCCTTGACCTTTTCTATAAATTTTTTAGTTTCCTCTGACCTGCATCTGTATGGGAGACTTTGCAGCTCCTTTTTGGCGCATTTATAGAGCAGATCTCCCCCTCCGTCAATATTGTTCATATAAACATTCAGCTTGTCTGCCAGTCTAAGTGCTCCTCTATACTTTCCGGCATTTGAAATATGATCTTCCAAGACGGGAATATTTAAAGTGTCAAGCCCCAGCTCCTTTTCTATCCTTTCTGCGGCTTCATCTGAAATATCACTGCCATCCCCCAAGGCTTTCAGCATTTTATCATGCCACTGCTTTGTCTTTTTATCTTCCTCTGCTACCATATTCAGATATACTCCAAGTTTAAAGATGGCAGAATTTTCAACATTACCCTCAACATCTATCGCCTCTCTTCGATATTCCAAATGGTAAAGATCCCAGTCATCCCTTGCTTTGATCCTAAAATTGACCTTCTCCCCTGTCTTCTCCTGCAGTATCTTATCTATGGGAGCAAATACATCATCTTCCATTGCAGCATCCCAGGGATCTCTTTCCTCTTTTTCTGCCTCTTTTTCTTCCTGCTGCCCGAGAGCCTCCTGTTGTTCTTCTATCTGCTGCTCTACTACCTGCTGTTCCTCTACCTGCTGTTCTACTACCTGCTGCTCTTCTATCTGCTGCTCTTCTACCTGCTGCTCATCTACCTGCTGCTCTTTCTGCTCCTGTTCCTTGTTCTTTTCTGCTTCCTCTATCCTTTTGCTTTCTTCTGCGGCTTTCTCAAAGAAAGGAATGAAGACGAGATCCCATTTATTATAACCCGACACAGCATCAAACTTTGTGGTGATATTATTCATTTTTTTCTTCATTTCAGGCGAGCATTTATTATAAATCTCCCAGAAAACAGAATCCTTCTGGCTCATAACACCTGCCATAGGTGTCCCATTTAAATACCTGTTTATCTTATTCCAAAGCCTCTGAACGTTTGGAAATTTTTTATAACGTAGAGATGCATTTTTAGGTTGAAAATTCTCAACGTCAGAAAGCCCCAGTTCCTTTTCGATCCTCTCGGCATTCTCATTGGAAACCTCAACGCCTTCAGCAAGAAGCCTTGTCATCTTATCATACCATACCTTCATTTTCTTTTGGGATGATGCCCACTCTTTAAGGTTTTGCTCGAACTCTAAAAATCTCTTCTCATCATCAGTCCTCTGATCCTCTGATTTTGCTGTTATTTTTGTTTTCTCTGCATCCGAAAGAGAAAAGACCTGCTCATTAAGATTTTTGTCGATCTCCTTCATTGCAGGAATATCCTCAGTTTCCATCTTCACTGTCGGGACTTCAAAGGTGATTGCATGGTTCTCGTAGAATCCCTTCTCTCTTGCTATTTTCTCATCTTCAGTCTCCTCATTCCAGCTCTTTAGGTACTCCTGATCCGCCTGTATCCTTTGCTCAATATTGTAGATGGCGTCATTATATGCCATACGCCCACGATCAGCATCTCCATCCAACCTTTTGAGGCGGAAATCATTGCGCTGCTTATAGTAGTTTTTAACCTTTTTGCGATAGGAGGACTTGCCGCAGGAGTTTTTTCCACGATATGCTTCTTCTGAGATGGGAGTAAACTTGGGAGCGGGGACAGGACTGTTAAGAAGAGCTTCTTTCTCTTCTTTTGTAAGCTTTGCACCTTTTTGCTCATAATAATCTATCAGTGACTGTCCCTGAGAGTATTCCCCCTGGTCGAACTGTCCCTTAAACATGTGGGTCTCGTATGTATTGAGCTGTTCCTCACCCTGCTTCAAGGCAAATTTTTCAGACTCTGTCATCTGTAGCATTTCAGCATTTGATCCCATAAAACCCCTCCTTGTTATTGACCTATAAAAATGTCATTTCATGATAACATCTATTTATTATTACTGTAAAGATTTTT
>CAMOZG010000120.1 GCA_946630825.1 uncultured Lachnospiraceae bacterium | reverse complement strand
GAAGTCCTACAAGCGTATCAAAAAGATCACCAGCGCCAAAAAGACTGCTTTTAATGATAAAAAGGTAGAACGTGGCAAAAAATACTACTATCGGGTGACGGCGTATTCTGCCGGCAACGAATACCGCAAGACCTATTGCAAGTCCATCCTTACCTACAGGATACTCCCTGTTTCCGTAAGCGAAGTGGTTTCGGAAAAAAAGGAAAGCATGAAGGTGTCCTGGAAAAAGGACGGCAGAGCCTCCGGTTATCAGGTGAAGTATGTGACAGGTGGAACAGGACGGATGTTTAATGTGTCAAAGACCTACACCGCAGCTACGGTGACGGGTTTAGACTCCGGCAAGACTTACCGGGTATATGTGAGAAGCTACAAAAATATAGACGACAAGGTGATATACGCCAAGTGGTCACCGGCAAAAAAAGTAGTCGTCAAATAGTGGGGCAGGTTTAAAATGACTATCAGGGAAACGATTGAAAAAATGCAAAAGGAGACCCTCTCACCCTATGCCACCCTGGATCAGAATTCCAAAGGCAGGCAAAGAGAGGAGCAGCAGTGCGATATACGTCCCGTGTTTCAGCGGGACCGGGATAGGATACTCCACAGCAAGTCCTTCAGGAGACTTAAAAACAAGACCCAGGTATTTTTATCGCCTTTGGGAGATCATTACCGCACCAGGATGTCCCACACCTTAGAGGTATCCCAGAATGCCAGGACCATAGCCAAGGCGCTTCGGATGAATGAGGATCTGACAGAGGCTATTGCATTGGGACATGATCTGGGGCATACCCCCTTTGGACACTGCGGTGAAAGAGTGCTTAATGAGCTTTGCCGGGGTGGCTTCATCCACAGCGAGCAGAGCGTCAGGGTGGTGGAGAGACTGGAGCAGGAGGGCAGAGGACTGAATCTCACCTGGGAGGTCAGGGACGGCATGAGAAACCACCAGACAGATACCATGCCCCACACCCCGGAGGGACAGATAGTCAGACTTTCAGACAAGATAGCCTACATCAATTCAGATATAGATGACGCCATACGGGCGCGGATAATTGCCGAGGAGGATATACCAAAGGACATCAGGGATACCCTGGGGGGCAGTGTAAAGATCAGGCTGGATCGCATAGTCCATGACGTGATAACCGAAAGCATGGACTCCCCGGATATCAGGATGTCAAAGGAGATGGAGGAAGCCATCTTTTCCCTGCGTACCTGGCTTTTTGAAAATGTCTACACCAATCCCGAAGCAAAGGGGGAGGAAAAAAAGGCGGCACGGCTTATAAGAGAACTTTTTGAATACTACACAAGGCATTATAATGAGATGCCGGATATGTACACCTCCATGATATCCTACGAAGAGGAGCCTGTGGATCGTGTGGTGTGCGACTATATTTCGGGCATGACAGATTCCTATGCCTGCCAGAAGTTCAATGAGATTTTTGTTCCGTTGTCATGGGAAGGAGAGTTTTAAGCTGATCCATGGTTAGATATTCCGAGGAGATTATAGAAGAGGTGAGATCCAGAAATGATATAGTGGATGTCATCTCTTCCTATGTGAGTCTTAAAAAAAGGGGGACCCAGTATTTTGGACTGTGCCCCTTTCATAATGAAAAGACGCCATCCTTTTCCGTGACTCCCTCCAAGCAGATGTTTTACTGCTTCGGCTGCCATGAGGGAGGCAGTGTCTTTACCTTTTTGCAAAAGATGGACAACCTCACCTTTGTGGAGGCTTTGCAGGTCTTAGCTGACAGGGCGGGGATAGCCCTGCCACAGGAGGAAATGTCTGCTGAGGACAGAGCCAGACAGAGCCGCCGCACCAGGCTTTATGAGATACAAAGAGAGGCGGCGAAATTTTTCTATGCCACCATGAAAAGTGAAGAGGGCAAAAGAGCCTATGACTATTTTAAGGACCGGGGATTGTCGGATGAGACCATTACGGGATTTGGGTTAGGCTATGCCGGAAACAAAAGCAACAGGCTCTATAAATATCTGAGATCCAAAGGATATGAAGATGACATACTAAAGGACAGCGGCCTTGTAGGCTTTGACGAGGTCCGGGGTGGCTTTGACAGATTCTGGAACCGTGCCATGTTTCCCATTATAGATGACAAAAAAAGAGTGATAGCCTTTGGAGGCAGGGTCATGGGGGAGGGAGAACCCAAGTATTTAAACTCCCCGGAGACTCCCATCTTTGAAAAAAGCTACACCCTCTTCGGTATCAATTTAGCAAGAAAATCAAAGCGGGGCTATCTGATACTCTGCGAGGGATATATGGATGTGATCTCCCTGCATCAGGCGGGGTTCGACTGTGCGATCGCATCCTTGGGGACAGCCCTTACTCCCGGTCATGCAGGCAGGATAGCCAGATTTTCAAAAGACGTTTATCTTTCCTATGACAGTGACGGCGCAGGAGTCAATGCGGCTGTCAGAGCCATACCTATATTAAGGCGAGCCGGTATCACTCCAAAGGTGGTAAAGCTTTCTCCCTATAAGGATCCTGATGAGCTTATCAAGGCATGTGGAGCAGAGGAATACGAAAAGCGTATAGAGGAGGCGGAAAATGCCTTTTCATTTACCATGGGTGCCATGGAGGCAAACTATAACCTTACGGATCCTGAAGAAAAAACCAGATTCTTAACAGAAGTGGCGGATATGATCTTGGAGTTTCCCGAAGAGGTCACAAGGAGCGGATATGCCCAGATGGCAGCGGAGCGCTACGGAGTCAGATATGAGGCAATGAGCGAGCTTGTTACCCACAGGGCTGCTTCCCCTCAGGTTCAAAAGAAGCTGGAGGAAAAAAACAGGGATCCAAAGTCCGGGGATAGCCGGGAGACCGCTGCCGCCAGCGTCCGGGGGAGGGTGACAGAGGCTGCGGATCGGTCCCAAAAACTTCTTTTAACATGGATAGTGGATAATCCTGAAATTTATGGTATAATAAAAGGTACGGTCTCGCCGGACGACTTTGATGAGGGTGTGATGCGGACTGTGGCACAGGATATTTTTGCGGGCCTGGAAGCCGGTGACCTGGTGCCCGGACGTATAGTGGACTCCTTTATGGAGCCGGAGGATCAACGTGAGGTGAGCGAGATACTTTTTACCACTATTGGTGATCTGACATCACCCAGGGACAAAAACAAGGCTTTGCGTGAACTTGTGGCCCGTGTCAAGAAGGACAGCTTCAGACGGGAAAAGGAAAAAAGAAGTGACGCAGAAGTCCTTAGTCTGGTCCTGGAGGAAAAACAGGTCATTAAAAAAATAGAAAAACTGGTATTTTATCAGGAAGGATGAAAAATGGCAACCAAAAAAGCAACAGAAAAAGCAACGGGAAAGACAACGGAAAAAGCTGCCGAGAAGGCAACGAAAAAGAGCGGCAGCACAGAGAAAAAGGCAGAGGACAACGGCACAGTAGCCATATTTGAAAAGACTCTGCAGGATCTTTTGAAGCTGGGGAAAAAGAAGGATCTGATCTTGGACGAGCAGGACATACTTACCGCCACCAAGGATCTCCATCTTTCAAAGGAACAGTATGACAAGATCCTGGTATTTTTGCGCAGGAATAATATCGACGTGATCGTTATGAATGAGGATGACGATATAGACCTGTCGGAAGAAGAAGAGGTGGAGCTTGACAAGCTGGATCTGACCATACCCGACAGCATATCCATAGAGGATCCTGTCCGTATGTACTTAAAGGAGATCGGCAAGGTGCCCCTGCTTTCCGCAGAGGAGGAAAAGGAGCTTGCCAGACGCATGGCTGACGGAGATACTGAGGCAAGGAAAAAGCTGGCAGAGGCAAACCTTAGACTGGTTGTATCCATAGCCAAAAGATATGTAGGCCGTGGTATGCTCTTTTTGGATCTGATACAGGAGGGCAATCTGGGACTGATAAAGGCAGTGGAAAAATTCGACTATCAAAAGGGTTATAAGTTTTCCACCTATGCCACCTGGTGGATACGTCAGGCTATAACCAGAGCCATAGCGGATCAGGCGAGGACCATCAGGATCCCTGTTCATATGGTGGAGACCATAAACAAGCTTATCAGGGTATCCAGACAGCTTTTGCAGGAGCTGGGCCGCGAGCCTACCCCCGAGGAAATAGCCGCCGAGATGGAGATCCCGGTGGAGCGTGTCAGGGAGATCCTAAAGATTTCCCAGGAGCCCGTGTCTTTGGAGACTCCCATTGGTGAGGAGGAGGATTCCCATTTGGGCGACTTCATCCAGGATGATAATGTACCCGTGCCTGCGGATGCCGCTACCTTTACCCTGCTTAAAGAGCAGCTTGGAGAGGTTTTGGAGACTCTTACCGACAGGGAGAAAAAGGTGCTTGAACTTAGATTTGGTCTGGAGGATGGCAGGAGCCGTACCTTGGAAGAGGTGGGAAAGGAATTCAATGTCACCCGTGAGCGTATCCGCCAGATAGAGGCAAAGGCACTACGAAAGCTGCGTCATCCCAGCCGCAGCCGTAAGCTTAAGGATTATCTGGAGTAACATAGATGGAAGAAAAGTTAAAGTCCGGGTTTGTGGCAGTAATAGGCCGTCCCAATGTGGGAAAATCCACCCTCATAAACAGACTGGTGGGTCAGAAGATCGCCATTACAGCCAACAAGCCCCAGACCACCAGAAACCGGATAAGAGCCATATATACTGACGAGAACAAAGGTCAGGCTGTATTTTTGGATACTCCCGGCATACACAAGGCGAAAAACAAGCTGGGAAAATTTATGATGGAGCAGGTGGACTCTGCTATGGCAGACTGCGATATCATACTTTGGATAGTGGAGCCGGATAAGACCATAGGTCCCGGGGATGAGCGCATTGCAGGCAGACTTTTGGATGCCGGGATGCCGGTGATCTTGGTGATAAATAAGACTGACACCATAGGTCATGATGAGGTGCTTCCGGTGATCGCCGCATGGCAACGCATCTTTGGTATGGAGGGTCAAAAAAATCCCTTCTGCGAGATAGTCCCCATAAGCGCCAGATCCGGGTCGGGCTGCGACATCCTTATGGATCAGGTCTTTGCCTATCTGCCTTACGGTCCCATGTATTATGATGCTGATGAGGTCACCGATCAGCCCATGCGGGTCATAGTGGCTGAGATAATTAGAGAAAAAGCTCTCCACGCCCTTCGTGACGAGGTGCCCCATGGCATTGCCGTGGTGGTGGATGAGATGAAGTGGCGGGACAGACAGAACGAGGGCATATACGATATCTCCGCCACCCTTGTCTGTGAGAGGGAGACCCATAAGGGCATCATCATAGGCAAAGGCGGTTCCATGCTTAAAAAGATCGGCACCAATGCAAGATATGAAATAGAAAAAGAGCTCTCCGAAAAAGTCAATCTCAAGCTTTTTGTCAAGGTCAGGGAAAACTGGAGAGACTCGGATACACTTCTTAAGAATTTGGGGTATTGAGTTTGGATAATACGATCACCCTCACAGGTCTTATATTAACTTCAAAAAATGTGGGGGATTATGACAAATGGGTTACCATCCTGACCAGGGAAAGAGGCAGGGTGGGAGCTTTTGTCAGAGGTGCCAGGCGCCCCAAAAGCAGAGTGGTTGCAGCAGGCAATCCCATGGTATACGGCACCTTTACAGCATATGAGGGCAGAGATTCCATCAGCATCACCGGCTGCGATATTTCAGAGTTTTTTTCCCATATTAAAAACGATATAGATCTGGTGTGGTATGCCACCTATTTCATGGAGGTGGCTGACTTTTACGGACGTGAGCACATAGATGAAAGCGAACGCCTCAGACTTTTATACAGATCACTTCTGGCATTGGGGGAGGAGGAATTTTCTCCCGCTTTTGTAAGGATGGTATACGAGTTTCGCACCATGGTAATAAACGGGGATGCCCCCAATGTGTTTGAGTGCATGAACTGTGGAAAGAGGGAATTCTGGACTGATGGCGGGGAGGATGAAAAGCCGCTTGCACCGTATTTTTCCATGAACCACAGAGGACTTTTATGTGAAAACTGTGCCAAAGAGCTGGGGGGCGAAGAGCTTTCCCAGGCGGTTTTATACGCCATGTATCATATGTCCGTGGCATCCATTGAAAAGCTTTTTACCTTTGTTTTAAAGGACGCATCCCTTGATAAACTTTGTTCCATAATTCTAAGATACAGACACAGATATATGGATCACACTTTTAATTCAGAACGATTTCTTGATAATTAGTATATTTTCTGTTAAAATTATTCAGTTATGTACACAGGATCGATCCTTTTGGGGATGATGTTCCTATGGTTTTCCGGATTAAGGAGCTATTTTTGAACGATAAGACTAAAAAGAAATTTAGCAGAGAGCGGAGGCTCAGACAGCAAAAGGCAGCCAGGCAAAGACAGCTTATGCGTTTGCGTATGGCGGCATCACTTGTGGTGCTGGCAGTGGCAGTCATTGCGGTAATAGCCATCAGGGGAGGATTTGAGAAAAAGGCAGAGACCTCTACCATGACCATAAAGGGCACCCAGGTGCTTTATGAAGAGGTGGCGCCCATAGGGGAGCTGGATTTTTCGGAGCTTAAGGATTTTGTCAGATCCGAGGTGTCCCAGGCAACGGGTGTCAGGCTGGCAAGGATCTCCAAAAAGAAAGATACGGCATATGTCCGCACTGTATATGATGACATGGCGACCTATTCAAAGTTTACAGGCTATGAGGGCTTTTTGGGGACGGTCTCCGAGGCAGACCGGGCAGGCTATGATTTTGACACAGCCTTTTACGCCGTGGAAAACGGAACAAAGGGCGACAGTGTAAAGAGCAAAAATGTCAAAAAGGAAAGCGACCTTAATGTACTTATCATCCGCGAAAACGGAAGGTTTTGTGTGGACGGGGATCTGGTTTACGTAAGCGAGGAAAACAGCAGTGTGGTGGATGGTTCCACAGTGGATATAACCCAGAATGAGGGGGAAGAGGACACCACAGTC
>CAMOZG010000119.1 GCA_946630825.1 uncultured Lachnospiraceae bacterium | reverse complement strand
GACCCCAAGTACATATATGATCCACTGACCATTTCTGATGTCGGAATATACACATCCTTTAAGCTCTTATACCCTGCAAACACATCTATAATCACTCCCTGACCCTTTCCATCTACGATGTCATCCAGAGAAGAATTAACTATCTCACCATCACTGTCGCGAAGCATCAAATTCGGCTCTGCGTAGTAACCATTCAAGCTCCATGAATTTGTGTCTTGTCCCACATCATCTGCATGTTTTACCTGATACAACTTTGTCCCGTTATAACTGATGTTATCACTCACAAACTGATAGCTGTTATCCTCCAGCTTCTGGATCTCTCCGGTAGCCAGCGGTGTTCCATACGGACTCGAAGCTCCATTCCAGAACTTGACAAACCACCAGTTAGATGTCCAGTGTGCCGTGAGGAGCACATCATCCTCGAACACGTAGTTGTCGCCCGGATTAAATTTGGCACCATCCTCATCTGTCCAGTAAGCAATTTGTTTTTTTGTAAGCCAGTCACCATGACCGCTTACCATATTATTTACCATATCATCATTTATGGGAAGCAGTGTTCCTTCACCAAGTGTCTTATGCTGGGTATAATCTGCTTTTCCGTCACCATCAAAATCCAGATTAAAATACACATATTCAGAATATACTGCGGTAAAGACAGTATCCGAACTTACATTATATGATGATAAGTACTCCGAAGGATAATACTTATTATCAGATGCAGGAATGTACTTTTTCCCATCACCACATTCCCAATATCTGAATACCTGATTTGTCTGGGAAGACTCAGCCTCCGGGAATGCTTTGAATGGATTATCAGCCTCTTCAAACTCAATAGTTCTGTCTTCTGATGATCCGTTATCAACAAAGGTGCATTTACTTGTTCTGTAGGGATCCACCACAAATGTCAAAACGTGGGACTTCTTTTCTTCCCATTGAGCTACAAACTCTGTCTCTCTTTTAACATAATAGGGCGAAGAAACCGTAGTACCTCCTACCTTCCATCCTGCAAGCCCATATCGCTTTCCACCCTGTTCAAAGGAATTAAAAACCGATTCACCCGGCAGGGTATAGTTCCCCTCCTGTTGAGTATTTATCACATATCTTCCGGCAGCATCAAGGGTACCTCCACCGGAGGCTATGAAGCTATCTGTAAATGTGGCTCCATTCGGATTTAACCTGATAGTCCATGTAGGTATACCCCCATGACTGGGACTGGCTGTCGCGTCTCCCGCTTTTTCCATAAGCCTAACATGGAATGACTTGTGGGCTATACTTTTTGTCGGGTCCTTGGTACTATACACAGAAACCATTACATATATGGTATCACCGGAGAGATTCATGGTCATACCGGCTGAAAGGCTACCTGCACTCCCACCCACTATATCATATGAACCGGTTGAAATCAGATGATAGGGATCTCCAGTGGGCGAACCGCTGGTTAAAGTATATAATACAATCTTACCCCTGTCATCGGTAGAAGTCGCTTTGATATCTGCAGGAGCTGTGGAGACTTCAGTATATGCACCGGATCCGTCATCCAGTTCACGAGTTACAGTAGTCTCTTTTTCCACAAAAAACATCCTTTGGACATTTCCTTTTAGTCTCTTGCTATATCCGGAGAATGCTTTGATAGAAGTACCATCGTCTGCAAGCTCTATGGAAGTGGCATAGGTCAGTTCATCCTGTACAGCAGTAGATATGGACGCACAAAGCATCTGCGCCTCAGACTCTGCCACCTGTGAATAAAACTTCTGTGATGCCGTAGTTATGGCCGCAGTCATCAGAGATGTGGCTAAAAGAAGGATTATAGTCGTAGCCATCAGCTCTACAACAGTAAATCCAGATCTGTTTTTTGTTTTTTTATTAAAAAATTTCTTCATAATTCTCACTCTACAGGTCTAAATTCATATAGTCCATTATCATCTGTTCCGTATAAGATCACGTTGACACTATGGGATTTGGAACCTTCGCTTCCAATGGATATATTTGCCGAGCCCAGATTATCCCCTGTGGGATCCGCTGCGCTGTCAATCCGCCTCTTCACGTCTCCGCCGTAAAGAGATATCTCACCTACTGTCTTGTTGATCCTGGCAGATGCAAGTATAGCACCCGGCAGCATCAAAAAAGCAAGGGTACCAATGATCAGAGACATCAACGTCTCTACTAATGTTTCACCTTTTTTTTCTGTAAGTTTTTTATTCATGATGTATTTCCTTTTACTGTACGCTGATAATGCTGTCTGTCCACCATACGGAAAAAGATGATTCCGTCCCTGAAACATCCGGGGTAGTGCTGTACTTACCCGTGAACTTCAGACTGGTGGAATAGTATGAAACAGGCGCATCTCCATCAAAGGGTACTCTGATACGTAGTGTCAGGTCAAAATAATCACCGGACGAAACCACCGACTTACCCATATACGCATAAATCTCCGTGGCCGAAATCTGGGAGATCACACTTGCCGGGACCTTTCCCGGCATATCCTTCGGGTATATTTTTATAAGTGAGGAAGCATCTATCGCTGTCTCATCTACTGTTGCGGTCTCTGCCGTGCCTCCCACATCATCACCTGTACTCTCAAGTGCCAAAAGCTGGCTTTGCCTTCTCTCACATACAGTCTCAAGGGCTGTTTCGAGTCCCTCGTCAAATCCCGTGCTACCCGGAGCCATTACAGCTTCCACATCACCTGTATCCAGATCTGTAGTTATCCTGACAAATCTATCTGTTTCACCTGCTGCTGTGGTTTGAATACTATCCCTGAGCACCTCTGCTATGGATTGTGCCAAAAGATATGTCTGTTCATACTCCCGTTCCTTTTCAATCCTTTTCGCGTTGGTAATGGCAGCACTTACTATCACAAGCGACACCATGGTCACCACCAGAAAAGCCAGCATTGCCATTACCAGCGAAGCACCATTTTTTCTTTTTAGTTTTCGGGTCATCATTCTCATCCTATCACTCGTCATCTTCCGCTTCTGCTATTCTGAAGCTTATCTTGCCATCACTCTCCCACATGGTGATATTGCCCCTATTGCTGTCATTACCCTTATAGAATAACATAAGCTTGCCCTCTGCCTTATAAATACCGGGCTCCAGCATATAGGTATTGTCATTCAGACAGTTGGTGTGAAATTCTGTTTCTGTCATCCAGCCTTCGCTATCCTTCACTTCGGCTTTCCTCTTCCATACTCCGTCCACAAAGATCCTGGTTCCCTTACGATTATATATTCGATACATGGATGCATAGGAATAACCTGTGATCGCGTTGTTATCCTTGTCCTTCAGATTGAATACTTCCTTGCTTGCGAGCAGAGCCTCTCCTACCGGTACTCCTCCATAATTGATAGAAGGATAACTCTCATCACCATCACCAAAGCCCTCATAAACATCCAATTCCAGATCATCCACGTCAGGAGTATAATAAAACTTTATTATTCCATCAGGATACTTACTTATAAGCGTAGTCTTATCAATCTTTATTGCACTTTCACTACCTTCCAGCTTGAAACCTGTATAGTTCTTCGGAATTACCGTATAGGAAGTGGTAGGACTTACAACATTTTGACTACTGAACAACTCCTGTAATGAAACCTCTCCACTATTACTATTGTAAGGATTAACGGTCACATAGTACTGGGTCGTAAAGCTTAAGCTGTCACCCTTGGTGTAATAGAATATGATCTCCGGGTTCTCCTCCGTGAAGGTTTTCTTTACACGTGTGGTTGTGGGATAAAAGCCCTCCCAGTTTGTCTTAAGTGGAGCATAAACATAAGTCTCCTTGCCCAGGGGCACCGTCACCTTTTCTTTATATGGCACAACACTTTCCACTTTCTCGTTTACCACCTTTGCCATCTTGATCGTAAGTTCGGTAGTACCATAGGTCTTTTTCCATTTGCCTTCTACGGTAGTGTCCCCATAAATTGGTTCACCTGGTGAAAACTGTATGGACTTTCCGCTATGCCACCAACCCATAAACTCATACTTGGTGTCCAGTTCCTCTCCGGTAAATTCCTTGGGAATTGTATAGTATACCTTTCCATCCTCCTTAGACAAGAATCCGCTTGTGTTCTGAATATCATCATTTGTCATATCTATAAGTTCCAGATCCATATCATTTACAGATAGACCAAAGGATACCTCTTGCTTAAACAACTGCTTTTCAGAATCATCTACCTTTTCCTGCTGCTTTTCCCCATTAGCATCAATATATGATTCATAGGAGGGATCGTATGTAATGGTATACTTTTTGGGCTCCCATCTGGCAAAAAACTGCATATCACGGTTGTCCATAACTACAGATCTTTTAACATTACCATTTTCATCTACTATCAACGATCCATCTTCATACTCTGAAGTAGAATACCAGCCTTTAAAAGTATAATTCCCTTCGTTTGTTAAGTGTCCAAATGGCTTGTTCGGCAGATGAACAGGAAAATACGTTCTGACATTCTCATCTGAGGTCAATACAGTACTATATGGAACACCTATTTTGCTATCAAGCCCAGAAACACCATTATATTGTATATTATTTTTTTCTCTTACAAGATAGACATTATATGTTGCATAATTGGATGGACTAAAACTGTTTTTATCCGTTAGGCTGTTCTCTTTACCTTCTTCTAGGTATTTTATCGTCTGATCGTTATTTGCCATTTGATATCCAATAACCCTATACCCATAGAAAAAACCATGTGGGTAGAATATTCTTCCGGAATCATTATTATAGTATTCCGTCATAATCGGTTCTGACAAATCAAAATGATATGTGGCTTTCTCACTCCCATCATAAGTTTTTGGAATCTGCTTTTCGGTTTTTTTTGTATCGTCTGTGTCTGCAAATATTTTTACCACAATATTGTTAGTAACACAGTATTCTCTAAATTTAAATCTCCACGTAGTTGAACCCATACTATTATTCTCATCAATATATGACGGAAGGGTGCTTTGAAGACTATCACCAATACTCCAAGATATAACATCAGTCCATACCTGATATGAACTATTGTAGTCAGATCCATAAAGCACGCTTGTGGTGATAGTTGCTGATTTGAATTTTTTCACACTTGAATCTTGCGTAAAGGTCCTATTATTCCAGTATTCATATTTAACCTCTATATAATCAGAACCATACTTTTTCTCTTTATCTATGGCATCCATGATATCCTTACATGCCTGATAATACTGTCCACCCTTTTTAAACGTGTCACCATTAGGCTCATCTCTATAAAAATAATTCGTATTACTGTTTTTATACTCTGTTACAATCTTTACTATCCTTCTATCATAATAAAGCCTGCATACCAGCACACCATCTTCTATCACAGGGCGTATTCTCACCCAAACTTTATCTGTGGAACCAGACGTTCTATCATCATCATCCTCAGCAAACTTAAAATAGTTAGCCGTCTCACTACTAGTCATCAGATTATATATAGCATCTGCATCTGCCTGTTTTTCAGAAGACAAATGTGTATAAGAATTGTCATTCTCATAATAATAGTTGTTCCATTCGTAAATATTCTTAATTTGAGTATAGAGATCGCTTTGAGTGTCCGCTACACCATCATTGTCGTTATACAAGGCTTCTTTAACTCTTTTTATCGCTCCCTTACCCATATTCTTCGTAATCACATTGCTTATAAGCTCAGTGATATCAGCTTGCTTTGCCAGTTGATAATGTTTTTCATCTGCTGAGAACTTTATATCATCGGTTCTGTCCTGACGATATATCTCCAATCGTACTGAGATGTTTGCATCTAATGCCCACATAGCAACCGCTATCATCGGCTTAACCCCATTATGCTTATCAGTGTCCTGAAGACCGCACATGGGCTCAGCAATATCGTAATAGTACTTCTCCGAGATTGAACTTAGGTTGTTTTTGTTAACAGCATCCATACAGTCCTTATAATGCTTGGTATAGTATTCATAATCAAATACTATCCACTTCTGGAATGACTCACCGGTTTTTCGCATAACATATCCTGAAGTACCGGCAGTATTTGTACCGGTCTCCACTTTGTCTATAAATGCTGCTGTTTTTATGGGGGCACCATATACCACGTCATCTGCCACCCTATATCCTATCCGTGTCTTAGAACTATCTGCCGTATCCACATATGATCCGCCATTTAGATCGTAATACAAGGGAATCACTTTTCTCTTGTAGTATACCTTACACTCATAGACAGTGTTTCCCTTAGGGAGAACGGGTGAGCTCATCTTGGGATTATCATAGTCCACCTCAAAGCCTGCTCCACCTATGGGATCAAAACTGGAGGCTATTGTACCATTATTGTTGATGTCATCTGTACCAATCTCATGTCCCACTATACCGGTGTAAGTTTTGACATCAGAAGGCATATATTCTACCTTGACTTCAGTATTCTTGTTGTCATTATAACTGAAGTTTGTATCATTGTTGGTATTCTCATAAATCTGTTTTACACGATATTCTCTCTGAGCATCACTGACATAGTTGACCAGATATGTACCATCTGCCTTATCCTCAGTAATACTTTCCTCGATATATGCCCCCTTGTCGTCCGTATGTATCTCATAGCTTTCAGTAGGCTCTTTCTTAACATCAGGGTAGAAGTCAGCATAAGCCTTACCGTCAGTCTTAGTATACAGGCTATACCCACCGCCTGTTCCTCCTGTGGACTCTGACAGATCCGGCAGGTATATCTTTCTGGTCTCAGTAGGATTGCCATTGCTGTCTTCAAGATCATTTTGGGTATAGTTATCCACTGATGGAGAAGCTATGGACACTCCCCATGGATTGTCCCCACCACCGTGAAGGTAAAACTCTGTGTATATGGTATATGGCTCTAATTCTTCATAGATGGCATATATACTGCCATTTTTTATAACTGCATCATTAAGCTTAACCAGGGACTTGGTCACGCTTCCAAAGGTAAGCTCCACTGTCTCCATAGCCTGACGATTGGACTTTTCAGGATCAGCATACCACCCGGAAAAATGATACCCTCCTACATTCCTTTTAGCCTGATAATCTATGTAATAATCATATTGGGGATTGCCATCGGAATCCGTACCATTTTCCACAGCATAGACCCGCTTTTTGCCAAGATATCTAGGAATCGCTTCACCCTTCGAGGGT
>CAMOZG010000118.1 GCA_946630825.1 uncultured Lachnospiraceae bacterium | reverse complement strand
AGGGGTATAGTTCAGTTGGTAGAACGTCGGTCTCCAAAACCGGATGTCGAGGGTTCAAGTCCTTCTGCCCCTGGTTTATCCGCAGAAGATCTCTTCTGTGGATTTTTTATATCCGCGAAGCGAATTCGAGCAAGGTTTCTAATGGTTATTTATATATGGATCAATATTCCGGGGTAAATATGAATGAGCTTTCACCCATAAAAAATAAGGATCTGATAAAGATCTCCGTGAAAAATCTGGTGGAATTTGTCCTCAGGTCGGGAGATATAGATGACCGGATCGGCGGTGCTGACAGCATAAAGGCAATGCAGGAGGGCAGCCGTATACATAAAAAGCTGCAGCGTGCCGGTGGAAGCAGCTACCATGCAGAGGTGCCCCTTAAGACCATAGTTGGCTTTGAGGACTATGACCTTATGATAGAGGGCAGGGCAGACGGTCTTATTTATGAGGACGACGGAGATGCTTTAGTTGATAGGGAAAATGCTTTTAACGAGATCGCTACAGCTTCCGCTGTTATGGTGGACGAGATCAAGGGAGTGTATAAGGATCTTGATCTAATTACAGAGCCGGAGCCCGTCCATCTGGCGCAGGCCAAATGCTATGCCTACATGATAGCAAAGGACAATGCCTTGGACTCCGTGGATGTGAGGATCACTTACTGTAATCTGGACAATGAGGAGATCCTTAGATTTTTGGACAATTATTCCGTGGATGACCTTAAGGACTGGTTTATGGGGATAGTGGAGCTTTACAGAAGATGGTCCGACTTTTCCTATTATTTTCGCAAAGAAAGAAATGACTCCATCCATGCCATTGATTTTCCCTTTGAATACAGAGACGGGCAGTATGACCTGGCAAAAGCCGTTTATCAGACCATAAACGAAAACCGGATCCTTTTCATTCAGGCTCCCACAGGTACGGGAAAGACCATATCCACCTTATTTCCCGCCATAAAGGCGGTGGGAGAAGATCTGGCTGAGCGGATCTTTTATCTCACAGCCAAAACCATAACCCGAAGTGTGGCAAAAGAGACCATTGAACTTTTAAGGGATCAGGGCTATAAGGCAAAGACTGTCATTATCACCGCAAAGGACAAGCTTTGTCCCATGGAGGAGAGGCAGTGTAACCCCGATTTTTGTCCCTATGCAAAGGGGCATTTTGACAGGATAAATGATGCTGTCTATGACGCCATTATGGATCATGATGTTTTTGACGCATCCCTTATTTCAGAGATTGCCATGGATCGGCAGGTCTGCCCCTTTGAACTCAATCTTGACATTTCATCCTGGTGTGACAATATAATCTGCGACTATAACTATGTTTTCGATCCCAATGTATACTTAAAGAGATTTTTTTCGGAGGGCATCAGGTCCAACGGTATCTTTTTGGTGGACGAGGCTCACAACCTGGTGGACCGGGGAAGGCAGATGTATTCCGAGACTCTTGTTAAAGAGGATTTTTTAAATATAAAAAAGAACCTGGCGATCTACAGATCCGACATACTAAAGGGGCTTAACAAATGCAACCGTATCCTGCTGGAGTATAAAAAAGAGCTTGAAGCAAGACCTGACTTAAAATATATGGAATATAAGGATATTGACAGGCTGATATTTGCCCTGACATCCCTGTCGGTATCCATGGACAGATATTTTGAAAAGCAAAGAAGATCCCAGGAGAAAAATGAGGAGGATATAAGGGCGTTACGGGAGTTTTACTTTACGGTTAAAAACTTTTTGAATCTTACGGATGCCATGGATCTTGGCTATGAGGTCTATGGAGAAAAAAACGAAGCCGGGGAATTTTTGCTCCACCTTTTCTGCGTGGATCCCTCAAACCTGCTGCAGCAAAGGCTTGATAAGGGAGTGGCAACCGTGTTTTTTTCAGCCACTTTGCTTCCCGTATCCTATTATAAAAGCCTGCTTTGCAGGGACAAGGATCCCTATGCCATATATGCCAGATCATCCTTTAAAAGCTCACAAAGCTGCATAGTGGTGGGGTGTGATGTGACCAGCAGATACAAGCTTAGGGGGGAGGAGATGTATGAGAGGTATGCCGGATACATAGCAGAGATTGTAAAGCCAAAAGCCGGAAACTATCTGGTGTTTTTCCCCTCTTACCGGTTTATGGAGGATGTGAGGGATAAATTTGAAAGCATGGATGCCGGCTTTGAATATGAGCTTATCTGCCAGAAGCGGAGCATGAGAGAGGATGAAAAGGATGATTTTCTCACAAGCTTTTCTAAAAGCAGTCCCGGGCATTTTCTAATCGGCTTTTGTGTGCTTGGAGGCGCTTTTTCCGAGGGGATAGACTTAACAAACGACAGGCTTATCGGAGCGGTAATAATCGGAGCCGGACTGCCCCAGGTGTGTAATGAGAGAAGCATATTGTCAAATCATTTTGACAGCATAAATAATGACGGCTTTTCCTATGCCTACATGAATCCCGGCATGAATAAGGTAATGCAGGCAGCCGGCAGGGTCATCAGAACCATAGACGACAGAGGGGTAATAGCCCTTTTAGACGAGCGGTTTTTAAGACCTGCCTACAGCTCATGCTTCCCCAGGGAATGGGCAGGCATGAGTCCTGTAACCATAGATAGTGTGGGAAAGGTCATAGGTGAATTTTGGAGGAAATAGTATATGGCTAAGGAAATAACCGGTGCTTTGTCCATAGAAAGAAGCATCAATAAAAAATACAGAAAGACCCTTTGGACCCCCTTTGTAAAAGCCATAAAAAAATACTGGCTTATAGAGCCGGGGGATGAGATAGGGGTGTGTATTTCCGGGGGCAAGGATTCTATGTGCATGGCGGTGCTTTTTAAAATGATACACCGGATCACAGAGATTCCATTTGGACTTAAATTTATAGTTATGGATCCGGGATACAACGAGGCAAACAAAAAGAGGATAGTGGACAATGCTGCCATATGCGACATACCCATCACCATATTTGAAAACAATATCTTTGACGTGGCAAACAGCACGGATAAAAATCCCTGTTATCTCTGCGCCAGAATGAGAAGAGGGGCGCTGTATTCCAAGGCAAGGGATATGGGATGCAATAAGATAGCACTGGGTCACCATTTCAGTGATGTGATCGAGACCACCGTTATGGCAATGTTTTACGGCTCCCAGCTTCAGGGAATGATGCCTAAGCTTCACAGTACAAATTTTCCCGGGATGGAGCTGATCAGACCCATGTATATGATACATGAGGACGATATTATTTCCTGGGCTGCATATAATGATCTGCATTTTTTACAATGTGCCTGCCGATTTACGGAGCAGGTGGAAAACTCCCGCAACAAGGAGACCACATCAAAGCGCCGGGAAATAAAGGAGCTTATACGCAGTCTTAAAGCCACAAATCCCGGTATTGAAAGCAGCATTTTTAACAGCATCCACAACCTTTGCCTGGATACCTTTCCATCCTATAAAACAAACGGGGAGCTTCATTCATTTTTGGACGACTACTATAAGGATTGACATTCAAGTCCGCCCCAGCGGCCTTCCTCTGCAAATCTGTGCGCATCCCGCCGGAGGCTTTATCACAGTCGGGGTTTCATTCACCGACTGTGATAAAAAAAGTGCGAGAGTCCGCAATGGACACTCGCACTAAGGAGGGGCGGTGATTCATGTTTTACCCCATGATCACCGTAACATCAACTGTATTTGATCCCAGATCAGGCTTGATCAGATTGCCTGATATGGTCGTACCGTCTACCATCAGTTCACTCACACCCTTTTGAACATGATTAGGGTTCTTGATAGTTATATTGTAGGTCTTGCCCCGGAATTTACGGGTCACCTTGTATTCATCCACAGAAGAGGGGATGCAGGGATCTATCTTAAGGCCATCCAGATCAGGTTTGATACCAAGTATATACTGACTTACAGTGGTAAAAGTCCAGGCGGCTGTGCCGGTAAGCCAGCTGTTTTTACCCTCTCCAAAGGAGGGAGCATCCTTGCCTGCAACCATCTGGCAGTATACATAGGGTTCTGTCCTGTGGATGTCACCTATATCCTCCAGATAGATGGGATTGGTCTTTTTATATACTTCAAATGCACGGTCCCCGTGACCCAGCTCTGTCTCGGCACAGGCGATCCAGGGATTGTTGTGGCAGAAAATACCGGCGTTTTCTTTATATCCGGGAGGATAAGATGAGATCTCACCCAGATTCAGATAATACTTTGTATAGGCAGGCTGATTTAGCATGATGCCGTACTTGGAATCCAAATGCTTTTCTACACTTGAAAGGGCAGCGGCGGCTTTTCCGTCATCAAGACCAACTCCACCCATAACACACATACCCTGGGGCTCGATAAAGATCTTTCCTTCTTCACAGGTGTGGGAGCCTACGGGCTGGCTGTTGGCATCAAATGCACGTATGAACCATTCCCCGTCCCAGCCGTTTGTCTTTATGGCTTCTTCCATCTTAGCTACCTCATCTAAGCTGGTTTTTGCCTCTTCGTCAAGTCCTATATGGCTGCAAAGCTGTGCATATTCCTTGCCGTATTTTACGAAAAGTCCGGCTATGAACACGGATTCAGCAACAGGTCCCTCGGAAGGCCCGGTAGTCTGGAAGCTTTCCCCGGGAGTTTCAGAAAAGCAGTTTAAGTTAAGGCAGTCATTCCAGTCTGCCCTGCCGATAAGGGGCAGATCATGGGGGCCCTTATGAGTGACAATATAGTTAAAGCTTCTGCGGAGATGCTCCATAAGAGGAGCTGCCAAGCTGTGATCATTGTCAAAGTCACACATCTCATTTAGGATGTCAAAATCTCCGGTCTCACGAATGTATGCAGCAGTACCGGCTATGAGCCACAGGGGATCATCATTAAAGCCGCTGCCCACGCCTAAGTTTCCGGTCTTTGTAAGAGGCTGATACTGGTGATAGGCGCTTCCGTCCTCAAACTGGGTATTTGCTATATCAATAATACGCTGGCGGGCTCTTTCGGGAATGAGATGTACAAAGCCCAAAAGATCCTGGGAGGAATCCCTGAAGCCCATTCCACGACCCATGCCGGATTCAAAGTAGCTGGCGGAACGGCTCATATTAAAGGTCACCATGCACTGATACTGGTTCCAGATGTTGACGCAGCGATTCAGCTTTTCGCTGGAGGAATCCAGGCTGTAAACTGAAAGCAGCTCATTCCAGTAAGTTTTAAGCTCATTAAATGAAGCTTCTACCTGTTCATCTGTCATGTATTTGGACAAAAGGGCATCAGCAGGAGCCTTGTTTATCACATTGGGAGCGATAAACTTTTTATCCTTGGGATTTTCGCAGTAGCCAAGGACAAATATCACGGTGTAGGACTCACCGGGCTCAAGGGAGATCTTTAAGTGGTGGCTTCCAATGGGAGACCAGCCGTGGGCTACGGAGTTTTGGCTTTTTCCTTCAAATACAGCCTGGGGATCATGAAGGCCGTTATAAAAGCCGGTAAAAGAAGCCCTGTCAGTATCAAATCCTACGATATCCCTGTTGCATGCATATACCGCATAGTGATTACGGCGCTCACGGTACTCAGTCTTATGATATATGCGGCTTCCCTCCACCTCAACCTCACCGGTGGAGAAGTTGCGCTGGAAGTTGGTGCAGTCATCCTCAGCATTCCACAGACAAAATTCCACAAAGGAAAAGAGATCTATTTCCTTTTTATTAGCGGATTCATTTGTTAAAGTAAGCTGGTTGATCTCACAGGTATCCTTAAGGGGTACAAAGGCAAGAAGCTTTGCCTTGATTCCGGCTTTTGAGCCGGTCACCACCGAATACCCCAGACCATGACGGCACTCATAGGAGTCAAGCTCCGTCTGAACAGGCTGCCAGCCGGGATTCCAGACAGTGTCGCCATCCTTAATATAGTAATACCTGCCGCCCGTATCATAGGGCACATCATTATATCTGTAGCGAGTGAGTCGCATAAGCTTTGCATCCTTATAGAAGTCATAGCCCCCGCAGGTGTTGGAAAAAAGCCCGAAATACTCATTGCATCCCAGATAGTTTATCCAGGGCAGTGGGGTACGGGGGGTTTCTATAACGTATTCTCTGGCGTCATCATCAAAATGTCCGTACTTCATATTATCCTCCTTCTCTCGAAAGTTTCACGAAAACAAATCTACGAATACGATTTCGTAACGAATTATTTACATAATAACAAGCGTTGTTGCAAATGTAAATCAGAAAAACAAGTTTTTTGACAATTATGTTTAATTTGCACAAATAATATGTAAATTCATTAGAAGATTTAGCTAATTGACCTTGGAGTGCTTTAGGGTTATCATGTAATTGCGAAAACGTATTCGGGACATATTTCGAAAACGTTTCGGTACTACTTAAAGGTCATGAATTCACCAAAGGAAGGAGCTTTTATGGTAACCATAAAAGATATTGCAGCGGCCTGCAAGGTTTCGCCGGCTACAGTCAGTAAAGCTCTTAACGGATATGGTGATATCGGTGAAGATACCAAAGAGAAGATCCTTAAAGTAGCCGAAGAAATGAAATACATGCCCAATGCGGCCGCCAGACAGCTTAAGACAAACATGTCATATAATATAGGAGTTCTTTTCGCAGATGATACCAGAAGCGGACTGACCCACGAATTTTTCTCAGGCATCCTTGAAGCAGCAAAGATCGAAGCGGAGAATTTAGGATATGACATAACCTTTATCACCCATAATATCGGCGGCAGGAATACTTCCTTTCTGGAACATGCCAGATACAGAAAATGTGATGGTGTGCTGATAGCTTCGGTGGATTTTCACAATCCTGCGGTTATAGAGTTAGCAGAAAGTGAGATCCCCATAGTCAGCATTGATTACATATATAATGGCAGATCCAGCGTAATGTCGGACAACATGGAGGGGGAGTACAGATTAACCAGGTACCTTATTGATCATGGTCACCGCAGGATAGCTTTTATCCATGGCGAGACCACATCTGTTACGGAAAAGAGGCTTGTAGGTTTTCATCGGGCTTGCAAGGAAGGAGGGATTGATGTTTTAGAAGAGTATCTCGTAGAAGCCAGATACCATGATGTAAAATCATGTGAAAAGGCAACCGAAAAGCTGCTCAATCTAAAAAGCCCACCTACAGCGATTCTCTATCCGGACGATTTCTCCTATATGGGAGCCATGAGGGTATTCGAAAGGATGGACATTTCGATCCCTGATGATATTAGTGTGGCAGGGTATGATGGCATCAGACTTTCACAGGTGGTGCACCCAAGGCTTACGACCTATTATCAGGA
>CAMOZG010000117.1 GCA_946630825.1 uncultured Lachnospiraceae bacterium | reverse complement strand
ACTACAGTGGCTTTGGCAGCTAAGTATGCATAGAGGTAAAAATAAGAAACACTTAATTGACACAGCCAACATAAGTGTTATACTTAAATAGTTTAAGTTTTCCGGATAGGGCAGACCATCCGGAAAATTATTATAAGGAGGAAATGGAATATGAAAAAGGTATTGACAATTCAGGATATATCCTGCCTGGGTAAATGCTCACTTACCATAGCGCTTCCGGTCATATCTGCGCTTGGCTCTGAGACGGTGATACTTCCTACAGCGGTGTTGTCCACACACACTATGTTTTCGGGTTTTACCTGCAAGGATCTGTCGGATCAGATCGAGCCCATCACAGAGCATTGGAAGAAAGAAAATGTGAGCTTTGATGCCATATACACGGGTTATTTGGGCACAAAGGAGCAGATCGACCAGATGAAAAAGCTGTTTTCTGATTTCAAAGGGGAGGACACCCTGATCTTTGTTGATCCTGTTATGGCGGACAATGGCAAGCTGTATCCTGCTTTTGATATGGATTATGCAAAAGAAAATGCAAAGCTCTGCGGTTGTGCGAATATTATAGTTCCCAATATCACAGAGGCAGCCTTTATGACCGGTATGGAATACAAAGAGGAGTATGATGAGGCTTACATAAAGGAGATGCTTTCAAGGCTTAATGAGCTTGGCGCCAAGATCAGCATACTCACAGGTGTATCCCTCTCTCCCGGCAAGACCGGAGTCATGGGCTATGACAGGGAAGCGGACGACTACTTTGTATATCAAAATGACAGGGTGGATGCCACATTCCATGGCACAGGGGATCTTTTCTCAAGTACATGCGTAGGCGAGATCATGGCTGGCAAAGACTGGCGCGAGGCACTTAAGATCGCGGCAGACTATACGGCACACACCATAGAGGTGACCCTGAAGAATCCTGATAAGCCCTGGTATGGAGTTGATTTTGAGGCTACCCTGCCGGAACTTTTAAGTAAAAACTGATCAATAAATGCAAGGAATGGATAGGAGGGGTAATTCCCCTCCTATTTCTCTGAAAGGGACAAATAATGTATAAAACACTTTTATTCGATATGGATGGTACGGTGCTGGACACCTTGGGCGACCTTACGGCTGCCATAAACTATACCATGGAAAAATTCGGGCAGCCAAAGCATACCTTGGAGGAGGTTAAAAGCTATGTCGGAGACGGCATAGTAAAGCTTCTTGAAAGATCCATACCAAACGGTCGGGGAGCTTTTAATTTTGACGAGCAGCTTGAGACATATAAGGAGTATTATGCCGCCCACAACAGGGATCTGACCAGACCCTATGATGGAATATTGGAGCTTATGAAGACGGCAAAAGATGAGGGCTTAAATGTTGGAATAGTTTCAAATAAGCACCAGTCTGCAGTCACAGAGCTTACGGAGTATTATTTCGGAGATCTGGTGGATGTGGCAGTGGGAAACAGACCTGATTCAAAGCCAAAGCCGGATCCGGCGGTGGTCTTTGAGGCTTTAAATGAGCTGGGAGCAGACCCGGGCACTGCACTTTATATAGGAGATTCGGATGTGGATGCCCGCACAGCTAAAGCGGCAGGGCTGGATTGCGTCCTGGTAGCCTGGGGCTTCAGGGACAGAGCTGTTCTGGAAAAACAAAAGTCGGTGGCAGTAGTGGATAATGTGGATGAACTTATGGCTTTTTTGCATTGACAAAAGCCTTGTTTTGCGGTAATTTTTATCACAGTTTAGGGGGATTTACCCCCCCCATGCGGGACTGGAAGGATTGAGGAATACGGAGGAATTTTAAATGGATGAATTGAAGGAATATCGCAGCAATATCGCCGAAATTGACAAAAAGATGGCGGAGCTCTTTGAACAGAGAATGAAAAACTGCAAAGGAATCGCTGAGTATAAGCAAAAAAACGGTCTTTCCGTACGTGACCCTAAGCGGGAGGATGATCTTATTGCTGCCAATAAAGCCCTTATTTCTGATGACGATATCAGATCCTATTATGTAAATTTTTTGAAAAACAATATCAGCCTCTCCTGTGATTATCAGGAAATGATCATGAATGGCATGAGGGTCTCCTACAGCGGGGTGGAGGGCGCTTTTGCCTATATAGCTGCAAAAAAGATGTTTCCAAAAGCCAGACTTTTGGCATATGGAGATTTCACGGATGCGTACAGGAGCGTGGAAAGAGGTGAGGCGGATTGTGCCGTGCTTCCCATTGAGAACAGTCTTGCCGGCGAAGTGGGTACGGTGATGGATCTCATGTATTCGGGCACACTTTACATCAACCAGATCTATGATCTGCCGGTGAGTCATCATCTTTTGGGAGTGCCGGGGGCAAGTATAGAAGATATCAAGGTGGTAATGAGTCATCCTCAGGCTATTAACCAATGTGGGAAATATATAAGAAAGCATGGCATTGCTGTGGAAACTGCGGAAAATACTGCTGTGGCGGCAAAGCTTATTGCACAAAAAGCGGACAAGTCTATTGGCGCCATTGCCTCCGAGGCTACTGCCCAGATATACGGTCTTGATATTTTAGATCATGACATTCAGGATTCCGGCATCAACAGCACCAGGTTTGCAGCTTTCTCCCGGAGCCAGAATTCCCATGACAACAATATCAAATATGAAAATGAAAGCTTTATTTTAGTGTTTACCGTAAAAAATGAGGCGGGTGCGCTGGCATCAACTCTTAATATAATCGGCGCCCACGGATATAATATGAGAAGCTTAAAAAGCCGTCCCATGAGAGATCTGCAGTGGAATTATTATTTTTACATTGAGGCTGAGGGAAATATAAATACCCAAAACGGCAAGGATATGCTAAGGGAGCTTTCCGCCCTTTGTGCAGGACTTAAGCTGGTGGGGACGTATCACTGAAAAGGATGTGTTTTTCTTGACAAAACACACTACCATGAATCCTTGAAATATAGGATGAGATGTGTTAGTATGTATTGGTTATAGAAAACGATCATATGACCTCAATGAGGTTGTTTTGAAGCATGGGCACGAAGCAACTAAATTGAGTGATATACATGACGGGTAATGGGTGTTGCTTTGCTACACTCATATGAGACGATAGAATAGGATCGAGACACGGATGTGTCTTGATGGCGGAGCTTGCCCAAAAACAGGATATTTGATTATTTACAGGAGCCGGATGGCTCCTTGTTTTTTTGTTTTATATACAACTAAATTGTAAGGGAAATTTTACAGAAACTAAAATAAATAAAAAGATAAAATGCATGATTTTCTAAAAGATCCCAGATTTGAAGGGATAAAAAAATTAGACAAAAAAGTCTATCTGGCTACCCCTACATCTCATAGAGAAGATGAACTCAAATATGTAGCTGACTGTTATGATACAGGCTGGGTAACCACGGTAGGTCCGAATATAGATGCTATCGAGGGCGAAGTAGCATCATATATGAGTGTTGGGGCAAATAAAAAGTACGCTGTAGCGCTGACAAATGGCACAGCAGCACTTCATCTGGCTGTAAAGCTGGCGGCAGAGAGAGTATATGGCTCATCCACCGGTATCAGTACACCCTCTGGTAAGGGGGCAGGCGGATCACTCTTAGGGAAACGCGTCTTTGTAACTGATATGACCTTTGATGCATCAGTTAACCCGGTGCTTTATGAGGGCGGAGAACCGGTATTTATTGACTCTGAATACGAAACCTGGAACATGGATCCACAGGCTTTGGAAAAAGCATTTGAGATTTATCCGGATGTGAAGCTTGTGGTATTTGTCCATTTGTATGGTGTACCCGGCAAGATAACTGAATGTAAAAAGATATGCGAAAGGCATGGTGCCATACTCATTGAGGATGCTGCAGAAAGCCTGGGAGCATATGTGAATAATGAGATTCCTACGGGTGCCATAGGTGACTATGGCATCATTTCTTTTAATGGGAATAAAATCATTACCGGAAGCAGCGGAGGTATGCTGATCTGTCCTGACGAGTATTCATATGAAAAGGCAAAAAAATGGTCAACCCAGTCGAGAGAGGCTGCTCCCTGGTACGAGCATGAGGAACTTGGGTACAACTATCGAATTTCAAATATAGTTGCCGGAGTGATCAGGGGACAGTGGAGTCACCTAGATGAACACATAGCCGGTAAAAGAAAGGTCTATGAAAGATACAGGGATGGTCTGAAAGGCCTTCCGGCAAAGGTCTGTGGCGGAGGGAATTATTGGCTGAGTTGTATGCTGATAGATCAAGAGGCTATGGAGCCTTTTGTCAGAGCAAATAGATCCTCTGTTTATGAAATTGAAAACGGTAAAAGCTGTCCAAGCGAGATACTTGAAGCTTTGAGTACATTTAATGCCGAGGGCCGCCCTATATGGAAACCGCTTCATATGCAACCTATGTATAGCGGCAATGAATTCATCACTACACATGGAAGAACCAGAGGTGGAAGTGATGCATACATATCTCATGACAATATAAAGCCTGTCACAGAGGATGTATTTGACCGCGGTCTTTGCCTGCCATCAGATAATAAGATGAGAGATGAGGAGCAGAAAGTGGTAATGGATGTGGTGAAGAGGTGTTTTATGTAAGTGGACATGGTATTTGAATGTATCAGAGAGGACGAAGTTTACTAAGATCAAAGGATGTATAAAAATATAATAAAACCTGTTTTAGATAGAGCATTAGCTCTTATTTTTGTGCTTTTATTCTGGTGGCTATATATTATTATAGCAATCTTAGTCAGGATAAAGTTGGGATCTCCGGTTTTATTTACGCAGGAGAGACCTGGAAAGATTGACCCAAATACCGGAAAAGAGGTTATTTTCAAGCTATATAAGTTCAGATCTATGACATCAGAAACTGATACTGATGGAAAACTGTTACCCGATGAACAGAGATTGACGAAGTTTGGAAAGTTCCTACGATCTACAAGCTGTGATGAAATCCCGGAGATTCTGTTCAACATCCTTCTGGCACCGCCTAAAAAGGCTATGTCTGTGGTAGGACCGCGGCCGCTTCTTGTAGAATATTTGCCGAGATATACTAAGGAACAGAGACGAAGACATGAGGTGTCACCGGGAATTACTGGATATGCTCAAGTGAGCGGCAGAAACTCAATAAGCTGGGAAGAGAAGTTTGAGGATGACGTGTGGTATGTAGATCATATGTCATTCTTTTTTGATTTTAGTATATTGATTAAGACTGTTGGAGTGGTATTTAAGAGAGATGGAATTAGTTCAGAGACCAGTGAGACGATGGAGAAATTTGAAGGAAGTAACTGATAGAAGGGCAAAGAAATGAGACCTGACACCAATTTTTCTTAGAGAACCATAGAAGTTGCTAAAAAGGCAATAATCAGCGGAGTAAGTGGCAAGAAAGAAATGGAGAGCCAATAGAAATGGAACGTTCTGTTACAATTGAGAATGTTAAGAATATAGCATATCTGAAGTTTTCATTACCAATATCAAATGGTGTTTATCTTCTTGTGGGTCCGAATGGTGCAGGAAAAACAACGTTGCTGGTATGCTTGGATCGTATAGGGAATAGTCGTGCATTTGCTGATAACTTTGTGACGTCCCCGTATAATGATCAGGTTGATAGATATGATGACTCTGCTATTACATATGATGTAGATATACCAGAACTGCATTTTACTTTTCATAAGGGAAGTAAGCGATGGACAGCAACACCTCGTATTGACAGTACCGAGTTATCTAAATTCGGTTACTCAGAGACTGTGTTTATCCAGGCAAACTCGAAGAGAATAGATGTAACTTCAGAGGATATTAGAAGGGGAGAACTTGTAAATGTATCGCAGGCGATAAAGACAGAGTTAAATCGTTTGTTTGAGACAGACAAATTTGATAATCTTAAGAGGCTAAAGAATACGAGAGGCAGAGGGAGAACCGCTCAGTTTTTTTATGTGATTCAAGATGGTAAGAAGCGTTATTCTGAAAAGCGGTTCAGTACGGGCGAGTTAGCCCTGCTTCGTTTAGTTGAAAACTTATCCAACGTACAGGATAATTCGCTTATATTACTTGATGAAGCAGAAATGGCTTTACATCCGCGCATACAGCAAAATTTGCATAGATATCTTGAAGAAAAGGCAGAAGAGAAACATCTTACAGTTATCATTTCTACTCATTCGATAACTATGATAAAGTCATCTGATAAAGACCATATCTTGTTGTTGAACGAATTAGATGTTCAGAGGATCCATGGTATGGTCAGCAGAAAACGATTAGAATATGATAAAAAAGTATACGAGGTTGTGTGTCCGTGTTATCCGGCAAGAGCTATAGGCTGTGTTGATTATATTCAGAACGCGAGAGAGGATGCTATTTTCTTCGTTGAAGATGAAATGGCTAAACTTCTTTTGAAGAAAATGCTTGGAATGTGTACGAAAGAGGAGAGGTATTCTACAATTACTGCAGCGGTCATTCCAGTCGGTGGATATCGTGAAACGGCAAAACTGGCACTGAACACAAAAGATAGGGTCTTTACGGATGCCAAGGTCTTTGCAGTTTGGGATCAGGATGTAATTACTGATATAGAACCTAAAGATGATGAGATACGGAAACTTCATTATGATCACAAGGATGTGATTTTCTCTTTGGGATGTACGCCCGAACTTTGGATGATAGATGTATTGGAGTCTAGCGATTACAACATTGGCAATGTATTTCGAGATGTTTTCAGAACAGAAATCAACACGATACTTGCATCATCGGAGTATAAGAAGTGCAAGGGTGATAATCCGAGTAAAGTAGCGAAAGCAAAGTTGAACGTTTTTATAGAAAAGATTACCTGTTCAACAGGAGAGCCCTATGATAGTGTTATCGAGCAATTGACTAGTTTATTGCTGAATAATGCGCGTACTGAAGGTGAAATAAAGGCTGTAGTTATGCCTATGCTTAGAAGAATTAGGTGATGATCAAAGTGATCTTTGGATGGAAATACGAGGCGATGTGGGGATGGAAAATTTGATTGAGTATTAGCTGTATGGGAATAGAAAATCCGGACGCAGAGAAAAGGTATGACGTGACATATCTCTACGTCTCTGGACGAGGAGTACTTTTACCGAATATATTTTCAAGGCGTCCGATTCAAAAGACACGATGTTTCGGCTATAGATACCGGCGCAGGTAAGATCAGACAGATCCAGGCTGAGCAGGTAGTAAGCATACAGTTCGAGGTCAGAATGTTTCAAAAGATGGAGTACATCAAAAGCAGACTGGTGTATTTGTATGGGCTAATCCTCTGTACGACTAAATCCACTGCGATGAAGTCGGCAGGGTTTTAGTG
>CAMOZG010000116.1 GCA_946630825.1 uncultured Lachnospiraceae bacterium | reverse complement strand
GCCTATGAAAAGACAAAAAAGGCAGATAAAAGGGTGATAGCTTTTAACCACAGCTTCCACGGCAGGACGGTGGGGGCACTGTCCGTAACAGGAAACGATCACTACAGGGAACCCTTTTATCCATTGATGGATGGGGTGGACTTTGCTGATTATAACGATATAGAAAGTGTTAAAAACCTGATAGGAGAGGACACCTGCGCCATAATCGTCGAACCGGTTCAGGGAGAGGGCGGCATCATCCCCGCAACAGAGGAATTTTTAAGAGGACTTAGGGAGCTCTGTGACCAAAAGGATATGCTTTTGATCTTTGACGAGATCCAGTGCGGCATGGGCAGGACAGGATATATGTATGCCTTCCAGAAATACAATGTTAAACCGGACGTGCTTACCACCGCCAAGGCTTTGGGAGGAGGGCTTCCGGTAGGGGCATTTGTACTTAGCGACAGGGTGGCAAAGGATTCCTTAAAGCCCGGGGATCATGGCACCACCTATGGTGGTAATCCTCTTGTCTGCGCCGCCGTTGAGACATCAATTAATCTTATGGAAAGCCTGGATCTGCCGGGGCATGTGCAAAAAGTATCCCCCTATCTGGAGGAAAAACTGGACTGGCTTTGTGACAGGCATCCCGGGATCATATCCGGTCACCGGGGACTGGGCTTTATGCAGGGGCTGATCCTTAAGGATACCGTAAAGCCGGTGGATATAATGAAAAAAGCTTTGGAGTCGGGGCTTGTGGTACTGACTGCAGGAAGCAATGTTCTTCGTCTGTTGCCTCCCCTTATTGCCGAGGAGTCCCATATAGACGAGATGGCAGATATACTGGATGGAGTCTTTGCCCGGTGACTTTTATTGCAATAGATCTAAAATCTTTTTATGCCTCTGTGGAATGTGTGGACAGAGGACTGGACCCCCTCACTGCCAGACTGGTCGTGGCGGATCCTTCCCGCACGGAAAAAACCATCTGTCTGGCGGTTTCTCCTGCCCTTAAAGCATATGGCATCCCCGGCAGACCCAGACTCTTTGAGGTGGTGGCGAAAACCAGGGATAAAAAAATTGACTATATCGTAGCGCCTCCCCGCATGGCACGCTACATGGAGGTCTCTTCCCAGATCTACGACATATATCTTAAGTATGTGGCAGCAGAGGATATGCATATCTACTCCGTAGACGAGGTGTTTCTGGATGTGACCCACTACAGCAACATATACAAGATGTCTCCCCACGACATGGCAATGATGATGATACGGGATGTTTTGGAAAACACCGGGATCACTGCTACCGCCGGTATAGGCACAAATCTGTACCTGGCAAAGATAGCCATGGATATCGAAGCAAAGCACATGAATGCTGATGAGTATGGAGTCAGGATAGCCCAGCTTGATGAAAAAAGCTACAGGCAAAAGCTTTGGAGTCACACCCCCATTACGGATTTTTGGAGAGTGGGAAAAGGCTATGCCAGAAAGCTTGCGTCCAAGGGACTGTATACCATGGGAGACGTGGCAAGATGCTCCCTTGGGGGAGATGATGACTACTATAATGAGGAGCTTTTGTACCAGATGTTTGGAGTGAATGCAGAGCTTCTTATTGATCATGCCTGGGGTGTGGAACCCTGTACCATGGCAGATATAAAATCCTATAAGCCTGAAGCCAATTCCCAGAGCATAGGTCAGGTCCTGCAGGAGCCCTACAGCTTTGAAAAAGCCCGGATCATAGTCCGGGAAATGACGGATGAGCTGTCTCTTCGCCTTCATGAAAAGGGGCTTTTGACAGATCAGTTGGTCCTCACTGTAGGCTATGATATAGAAAATCTTACCGATCCCCAAATAGCGGATAAGTACAAGGGAGAGATCACCGTAGATCATTACGGCAGGTATGTGCCGAAGCATGCCCATGGGACCCACAACCTGACTGAGTTTACCAATTCCACCACGATCATGGTGGAGGGTATGGTGGCTTTATTTGAAAGGATCGTGGATCCTGATCTTTTGGTCCGCAGAATTTATGTGGTCGCCGGCAGGGTCATGTATGAATCCCAGGTGAAAAAAAGAGCCGAAAGCTATAACCAGATCAGCTTTTTTGACAAGGATGGCAACTTCATGGCAGAAGAACAAAAGCCCAAGGAAGATGAAGCCAAAAAAAGAGAAAAGGCAATGCAGGATGCGGTGCTTTCCATAAAAAAACGATATGGAAAAAATGCGATTTTAAAGGGCACCAGCTACACCGAGGGCGCTACAGGCAGGGACAGAAATTCACAGATAGGCGGTCATAGAGCCTGAATTTTGATTTTTACACACTGATGTGGTAAAATGTAGTCCGTTCAAAGCGAAGCGGATCCAAACCCGGCTCTGAACAGTTTATGTAAGATCTACACTATACGTTAATAATACAGGAGGAAATATGCCATATTCCAAGATTACGCCTGAGATAAGCAGGCTTTCCAAACTTACACAGGAAGCTTCCAAAATAGATCCTCAGATATATACGGATTTTGATGTTAAAAGGGGTCTCCGAGATGTAAACGGTAAAGGTGTTTTAGTGGGTGTTACCAATATCTCTGAGATCAACTCCATGAGAGAGGAAAACGGAGAGCGGATCCCCATAGACGGTGAGCTTTTTTACCGTGGTATAAATGTTCAGGAGATCATTAAAAAGCAGCCCTTTGAAAGTCATTTCGGCTTTGAGGAGGTAAGCTATCTGCTTTTGTTCGGCAGGCTTCCTAATAAGGATGAGCTTTCGGAATTCAATCAGATCCTTGCCAATTACAGGACCCTGCCCAAAAACTTTGTCAGGGATGTGCTTATGAAAAAAACCTCCCGGGACATGATGAATGCCCTGGCAAGAAGTGTGCTGACCCTGTACAGCTATGACGAGAATCCTGATGATACGTCACCGGACAATGTGCTTCGTCAGTGTCTGCAGCTTATTGCCATGTTCCCCCTTATGTCGGTGTATGGCTATCAGGCTTACAAGTATTATGTCAAGGGAAAAAGCCTGGTGATCCACCAGCCTAAAAAGGAATATTCCACTGCGGAAAATATACTCCACTGCCTTAGGGATGATTCATCATTTACACCCCTTGAGGCAAAGCTTTTGGACGTGGCACTTATTATCCATGCGGAGCATGGCGGCGGTAATAACTCCACTTTTACCACTCATCTGGTGTCATCCTCCGGTACGGATACCTATTCGGCAATTGCTGCGGCTCTCGGCTCCCTTAAGGGACCCAGACACGGCGGAGCCAACATAAAGGTCATCCATATGTTTTCCGATATGAAGGCAAAGGTCCACAACTGGGAGAGTGAAGAAGAGGTGGGAGATTACCTTAGGGCGCTTCTTAGAAAAGAGGCATTTGACAAGGCAGGGCTCATCTATGGTATGGGTCACGCGGTATATTCCCTCTCGGATCCCAGAGCTGTAATATTTAAGGGCTTTGTGGAAAAGCTTGCCATTGAAAAGGGAAAGGAAAAGGAACTGGCGCTTTACAAGATGGTGGAGCGCCTGGCACCTCAGATCATAGCAGACGAGAGAAAGATCTACAAGGGAGTTTCTCCCAACGTGGACTTTTACAGCGGATTTGTGTATCAGATGCTCAATCTGCCCGAGGAGCTTTACACCCCCATCTTTGCCATAGCCCGTATATCAGGCTGGTCGGCTCACAGAATGGAGGAGGTCTGCTCACACAACAAGATCATGCGTCCCGCCTATGTAATGCGGGGACCGCACAATGAATACATACCCATGGAGGAAAGATAATGAGTGAAAAAAAGCTGATGCTGGGCAATGCAGCCGTGGCAAGAGGACTTTATGAGGCAGGAGTGTGCTTTGTATCCAGCTATCCCGGTACCCCCAGCACTGAGGTGACGGAAGAGGCTGCCAAATATGATGATATATACTGTGAATGGGCACCCAATGAAAAGGTTGCCATGGAAAGTGCCTTTGGTGCCTGCCTGGCAGGGAAAAGGAGCTTTTGCGGACAAAAGCACGTTGGACTCAATGTGGCTGCAGATCCTTTGTATACCATGAGCTATACGGGAGTCAATGCAGGCATGGTCATAGTGGTGGCTGACGATCCGGGGATGCACTCATCCCAGAATGAGCAGGATTCCAGACATCATGCCATTGCCGCAAAGATCCCCATGCTGGAACCGTCGGATTCCAAAGAGGCATATGAATTTACAAAGCTGGCATATGATCTTTCGGAAAAATATGACACACCGGTGATCATTAAGATGTGTACCAGGGTGGCACATTCCCAGTCCCTGGTAGAGTGCGGCAAGCGTCAGGTGCCCCAAAAGTCATATGAGAAAAATATAGGCAAATATGTCATGACCCCCGGCAATGCCATTAAGCGTCATCCCATAGTGGAAAAGCGTACAGAGGATCTGGTGGAATTTGCCGAGAGCTCTCCCATAAACAGGATCGAAAAGGGTACAGGCAAGGTGGGTATCATCACCTCCTCCACCTCCTACCAGTATGTGAAGGAGGTCTTTGGCGACTCGGTATCGGTTCTTAAGCTTGGTATGGTAAATCCTCTTCCCGTCAGGCTTATAGAGAATTTTGCCGACACAGTGGATGAGCTTTTTGTGGTAGAGGAGTTGGATCCCATAATAGAAAACCATGTAAAAGCCTTAGGCATAAATGTAAGCGGAAAGGACCGGCTTTCTCTCATGGGAGAGTTTTCCCAGAATATGGTGGCAAAGGCATTTGGGGGTGAAGTCCATGAGGGTATAAGCTTAGATGATGATATTCCTGTACGTCCTCCCATCATGTGCGCCGGCTGCCCCCACAGGGGTATGTTTTACACTTTAAAAAAGCTGGGCTGCACAGTGCTTGGAGACATAGGCTGCTACACGCTGGGAGCAGCACCTCCCTTGGGAGCCATGGAAATGACTCTTTGCATGGGGGCATCCATTGGTGCCACCCACGGCTTCAACAAGGTCTTGGGTGAGGAGTCATCCCATAAGACGGTGGCTGTAATAGGAGATTCCACCTTCATGCATTCGGGCATGACAGGTCTTGCCAATGTGGCATATAACCAGTCGGATTCAGTGGTGATAATTTTAGACAATTCCATCACCGGAATGACGGGACACCAGCAGAATCCCACCACAGGCTACAATATAAAGGGTGAGCCTGCAGGCAGGATAGATCTTGAGGCTCTTGTTAAAGCCATGGGCTTTGAAAGGGTCAGAGTCGCAGATCCCTATGATCTGAAATCCTGCGAAAGTATTTTAAATGAAGAGCTTGCTGCATCAGGACCTTCGGTGATAATCTCCAGACGTCCCTGTGCCCTGCTTAAAAATGTTAAGCTCCACGCTCCTTTGGAAGTGGATGAGAGCAAGTGTATCGGCTGCCAGTCCTGCATGAAGGTGGGCTGCCCTGCCATATCCATGAGAGAAGCTGATGGCAGGAAAAAGGCTCATGTGGACGGGACACTTTGCGTGGGCTGTAATGTATGTACCCAGCTTTGTCCGGTGGATGCATTTTCCGGCATACAGGAATTTGAGCCTATTGCAACGGCAGAATACGTAAAATGATTTTTTAACTTATTGTTTTAAGGAGATATACATGGAAACAAAGAATGTAATGATAGTGGGTGTAGGCGGACAGGGTTCTCTTTTGGCATCCCGTGTGCTTGGCAGGCTTCTTATAGATGCCGGCATGGATGTAAAGGTTTCCGAGGTTCACGGCATGTCCCAGAGAGGCGGATCCGTGGTGACCTATGTGCGCTACGGAGAGCGGGTCTATTCCCCCATAGTGGACAGGGGCGAGGCAGACTTCATTGTCTCCTTTGAGCTTTTAGAGGCGGCGCGCAACCTTCCCTATCTGAAAAAAGAGGGGCAGATCGTTACCAACATTCAAAAGATCGATCCTATGCCCGTGATCACAGGAGCAGCCTCTTATCCTGAGGATCTGGTGGAAAAGATGAAAAACAAGGGAGTTAAGGTGGATGCCATGGACTGCCTTTCCCTTGCAAAAGAAGCCGGCTCCATCAAAGCTGTCAACATGGTTTTAATGGGCAGGCTGTCCCATTATTTCGGCCAGCCTGATGAGGCGTGGATGAAAGCCATAGAGAGTACCGTTCCCGAGAAATTTCTGGATATTAATAAAAAGGCCTTTGCCTTAGGCAGGGACTTTAAATAACAAAGGAGGAATTATGGAAAGGTATTTTCAAAAGGAGATCGAGTGCGCCAGCCGCGAAAAGATCAAGGAGATTCAGGATGAAAAGATAGTAAAGCAGATCCGGCATGTCTGGGACAATGTGCCTTACTATCGAAAGAAAATGGAAGAAAAGAATGTCACACCGGAGGATATCAAGTCCATTGATGACCTTCACAAGCTGCCTTTTCTTTCCAAGGACGATCTGAGGGAAGCCTATCCTTACGGGCTTTTGGGAAAGCCCCTTAAGGAATGTGTCCGCATCCAGTCGACTTCAGGTACCACAGGCAAGAGGGTGGTGGCTTTTTACACCCAGCATGATATTGACCTGTGGGAGGACTGCACCGCCAGGGCTATTGTTGCTGCAGGCGGAACTGATGAGGATGTATGTCAGGTGTCCTATGGCTACGGACTTTTTACCGGAGGAGCGGGACTTAACGGCGGCTCCCACAAGGTGGGTTGTCTTACAGTACCCACAAGCTCAGGCAACACGGATCGTCAGATCATGTTTATCATGGATCTGAAAACCACCATCCTCTGCTGCACTCCCAGCTATGCGGCATTTTTAGCAGAGAGAATGGGAGAGATGGGCTATGGCCCGGATGATATTCCCCTTAAGGCGGGTATATTCGGAGCTGAGGCGTGGTCTGAGGAGATGCGCCATGACATAGAAAAAAAGCTGGGTATCAAGGCATATGACATATACGGACTTACGGAGCTTTCCGGTCCGGGTGTTTCCTTTGAGTGTTCAGCCCAGCAGGGAATGCACATAAATGAGGATCACTTTGTGGCAGAGATAGTGGATCCTGATACCATGGAGCCCCTGCCTCTGGGATCAGAGGGAGAGCTGGTATTTACAGCCCTTGACAAAGAGGCATTTCCCATGATCCGTTATCGTACAAAGGATATATGCAGACTGATACCGGAGCCCTGCTCCTGCGGACGTACCCATGTCCGTATGGAAAAGCCCAAGGGACGTTCTGATGATATGCTCATCATCCGCGGTGTCAATGTATTCCCCAGCCAGATCGAGACTGTACTTATCAATCACGGTTATGCGGCTAATTATCAGATCATTGTGGATCGCGTCAACAACACCGATACCTTTGAGGTCAAGGTGGAGATGACACCGGAGATATTCACAGATAACATAGGAGAAGTAGAGGCAAAGCAGAAGGAGCTTACTGACGGCTTAAAGTCCATGCTGGGTATCA
>CAMOZG010000115.1 GCA_946630825.1 uncultured Lachnospiraceae bacterium | reverse complement strand
TAGCACTCGAATAATTAGAGTGCTAATATCTTCTTACATAATCTACTACCTTTTCATTCAATTGTCAAGCACATTGTAGAAAAAATGGGGGAAATTTGATATCATTAATAAAGCAAGTCGTCATGAAAGGAGAATTTCTATGGCTGAAAAAGAAGCAAGCAATATAATTATCAAACTAAAGCAAGAAGGCTGGTCGGATCAGAAAATCAATGCTTTTATTCTATTTGTTGAAACCCACACTCCTACTGAAGAGGAAGCCAGAAAAATAATAGAAGAAGCCAACCTGTAAATGATCACAAAAATTCGCAAAGAACAGTGTTTGATACGTCACGTCCCACGGGGGTCAGGGCTATACGGCCCCCGGAGAGACTAAGCATCCCCTTTGCAGTCAGATCTCTTATTACACTGCCGTACCGGGCTTCGATATCCATATCAAATTCTTCCATGAAATCAGCCCGGGATATACCCTCCGTCATACGAAGTCCCAGATACATAAATTCAGCCATGGCGTCATCCCGTGACAACAGCACATCCGAGGTCACAGGAGCCCTGCCGGAAATTATCATATCCATGTATTCAAATATATCCCCGCAGTTTGTATAACGGTGACCGCCGTAAAAGGATGCCGCAGAAAGCCCCAGCCCCAGATAGGGGACCCGGCGCCAGTAACCTATATTGTGCAGACATTCATATCCCTTTTTGGCAAAATTGGATATCTCATATTGTTCATACCGGGCTGCGAAAAGCAGTTCTCTCGCCAGCGCATAAAGCTCATACTCCTCATCATCCGTAGGAAGATAAAGAGTGGGCTCACCCTGAAGCTGGCGCTTTACATCATCAGCATATCTTTCATAAAAAGGCGTACCCTCCTCCACCATAAGGCTGTAGCAGGATATATGCTCGGGCTTAAGCCTGATGACATCAGAAAGAGTCCTGCCCAGACTGTGGGTAGTCTGTCCCGGTATGCCTGTCATAATATCTACATTAATATCGTAAAAGCCTGCATTCCTTGCCAGCTCATAGGTATGCAAAAACCTGGCAAAATCGTGAATGCGCCCCAGGGTCTTAAGCTCACCGTCATCCCCGCTTTGAAGTCCTATGGAAAGACGGCACACCCCCTGCTTCTTTATCATATGTAAAAACTCAGCCGATACAGTGCCGGGATTTACCTCCATGGTGACCTCTGCCTCAGGCTCTATATGAAAGCAACGCCTCATCGCCAAAAGGATCCGCTCCATATGCTCCCATTCGAGCCAGCTTGGGGTGCCCCCACCTATATAGACTGTGGAAAAAACTGCATCAGAAAAAAGAGGGGCATACATCTCCATCTCACGGATAAGCGCCCGGCTGTAGTCCCGGCGCACCGTGGCGTCGTATGCTCCCGAAGGAAAATCGCAGTAGTCACATTTTTTCATGCAAAAAGGAATATGTATGTAGAGTTCCATGATAATTCCCGTTAGTCTTCATCCAGCTTCAGCACAGACATAAATGCCTCCTGGGGTATCTCCACCGATCCCACCTGGCGCATCCTCTTTTTACCTTCCTTCTGCTTTTCCAAAAGCTTCTTCTTTCTGGAAATATCACCGCCGTAGCACTTCGCCAGCACGTCTTTTCGCATTGCCTTTACTGTCTCCCTGGCAATGACCTTTGAACCAATGGCAGCCTGAATAGGGATCTCAAAAAGGTGGCGGGGGATCTCTTTTTTAAGCCTCTCACACATCCTGCGTCCCCGCTCATAGGCGGACTCGGCGCAGACAATAAATGACAGGGCATCCACCTGCTCATGATTGATAAGGATATCCAGTTTCACAAGCTCCGTCCTCTGATAGCCCTTTAATTCATAGTCAAAGGAGGCATAGCCCCGGGACCTGGATTTTAAGGCGTCAAAAAAGTCATAGATGATCTCATTTAAGGGCAGCACGTATTTGATCAAAGCCCTGGTCTCTTCCATGTACTCCATGGAAACATAACGCCCCCGGCGCTCCTGGCAAAGATCCATGATTGCCCCCACATACTCGGAGGTCACCATGATCTCAGCATCCACCACCGGCTCCTCCATGTAATCGATCCTGGCAGGATCCGGCAGATTTGAGGGATTGGTAAGCTCCATCATGGTGCCGTCGGTCAGATACACATGATATACAACTCCCGGAGCCGTGGTCACCAGATCCAGTCCGTATTCCCGCTCTAATCTTTCTTCTATTATATCCAGATGCAAAAGCCCCAAAAAGCCGCAGCGGAATCCAAAGCCCAAAGCCACAGAGGTCTCTGCCTCATAGGAAAGCGCCGCATCATTAAGCTGCAGCTTTTCCAAGGCATCCCTCAGATCAGGATACTTGGCACCGTCGGCAGGGTAAAGTCCGCAGTAAACCATGGGATGCACCGGTCTGTAGCCGGGCAAAGCCTCGGATACGGGATTTGCTACAGATGTGATGGTATCTCCCACCCTGGTATCCCGGACGTTTTTTATGGACGCGGTCATATATCCCACCATTCCGGCAGAAAGCTCATCACAGCTCATAAACTGCCCGGCTCCGAAATATCCCACATCCACTATCTCAAACTCCGCACCGGTAGCCATCATCCGCACCTTATCTCCGGGGCGCATGGTGCCATCCATGATACGAAAGAAAACGATCACTCCCCTGTAGGAGTCATAAAGGGAATCAAATATAAGGGCGGAAAGGGGACCATCCGGGTCTCCCGTGGGAGGCGGAAGCTCTGTAATGATCTGCTCCAAGACCTCCTCCACATTTTCCCCTGTCTTGGCAGAGATGCGCGGGGCATTCTCCGCCGGAAGCCCTATGATATCCTCTATTTCCGCTATCACCCTCTCAGGATCGGCGGAGGGCAGATCTATCTTGTTTATGACGGGAAGCACCTCTAAATCATGGTCAAGTGCCATGTAAACATTTGCCAGAGTCTGTGCCTCGATACCCTGAGCGGCATCCACCACCAGAATGGCACCGTCACAGGCAGCCAGGGAGCGGCTGACCTCATAGTGAAAATCCACATGTCCCGGAGTATCTATCAGGTTAAGGATATACTCTTCTCCATTTTTGGCAGTATAGGAAAGACGCACCGCCTGGGATTTGATGGTAATGCCCCGCTCCCGCTCCAGATCCATATTGTCAAGGACCTGCTCTGTCATTTCCCTGGATGTTAGAAGTCCGGTCCGCTCAATGATGCGGTCCGCCAGGGTAGACTTGCCGTGATCTATATGTGCGACTATGCAAAAATTTCTGATATGCTTTGTATCGTATTTCATGTATTTTCACCTCAAATAACGCCGTGATAACCGACACGGATTCGCATGATATGATACCATAATACATACACATACCGCAACAATATTTACAATATGTAGCGGCAATAATCCGTGAATTTTAGTTGCATTTTCGGCTGATGCTGATATAATATTGATAACTATACAATCCGATATCAATTATATAGAAGCATTGTACAGTTATGAGGTGCTCATATGAAGTTTACGAGGATAAATGAAAATTCTATCAGATGTCTTATCTCCCGACAGGAGATGGACGCTTGCGGTGTGAAGCTGGATGACCTCATGGACGACAGAGGCAAAGCCGAAGAATTCTTAAGATTTGTACTGGCAGAAGCCAGGGACGAGCTTGGATTCAAGGCTACAGGGGAAGCATTAAACGTACAGCTTTCTGTGATGCAGGACGGTGATCTGTCCCTTATGATCAGTGATGATGCCAATGCAGCCATTCACGCCATGATACAGCAGTTCAAAGAAAAGCTTAGGGATTTCTCTGAGATCCTTGCCGGCGGCAGTCCTGATGCCAAGCCCTACAAGCCTGTGGATTTTGATGCCCAGGATCGTCAGCGTCAGATCGAAGAAGCCCTTGGCATCTTGGAGCAGGCAGCCGAGCATGAGCCCATATCCATGACAGTCTGGGCTGAGCTTGCCTCACTTGACGACTGCATCAGACTTTCCGGCGCCCTTAAGCACTTAGGGGATCTGCCTTCCGATCTGTACACCTACGAAGGCAACTACTATCTCCACCTTAAGATGACACAGGTTAAGCGTGAGATCGCCCAGAATATATTTACCATAGCTGAGCACAGCAAAGCCATTTATAATGACGATACCGTACAGGGCATCATGTCAGAGCATGGCAGAAAGCTTATCGGCGACCATGCTTTTGCACAGCTTCGGGAGATCTGATCCTCATGAATTTTGCAAAAGGTTATCTGCTTTTCGGCAGTGATGATTATCTTATAGAAAGAGAAAAAAAGCGTCTTTTGGAGGCGCTTTTTTGTCGTGATAAAAATGATGATACTTCCGGTGGATTCGGTGCTCCCACCACCTATGAGTCGGTGGATGCCCTGTTTTCTTCGGGAGATATGAATTTCAACCGCTTTACGGGACCGGCTGTGGATATGGATGAGATGATCTCTGCCATTTCCACCATGCCCTTTTTCTCCGAGCGACGGGTGGTGCTTGTGGAGGAAAGCGGATTTTTTGCATCAGCAAATGAAAGGCTACTATCCGCCATAGAGTCCATACCCGATACCACCGTTGTCATATTTGCAGAAAAAAAAGTGGACAAGCGGCTGGCAGCCTACAAGCATTTTTCCAAAAATCTCCAGGTCAGGGAATGCAACATGCTGACAGGATCGGAGCTGGAACGCTGGGCAATCGGCGAGATGCTGGGATCCGCCGGACTTAAGATCACAAGGGATGCCTGGCAGACCTTTTTAAATATCACCACCACCGACAAGGCAATGACAAATATGTCATACATGAGCAACGAGCTTAACAAGCTCATCTCCTACTGCCACGGCAAGGAGTCTGTGGGAGTGTCGGATGTAAAAGCCATAGTAAGCGGCTACTTTGACGACAGCATATTTGCCCTTTTGGACTGTATCGCCGCCTCTGATGTCCGTGGAGTCATGACTGAATATGACAAGCTCATCCTTGCCAACGTGGAGCCGGAGCGGATCATACACATGATAATCTGGGAATTTCAGCGGATCCTTTCGGCAGGGGAATTGTATGAAGAGGGAATGTCTTACAGCGAGATCGCATCCCGGTGCAATATGCAGGACTGGCAGATCAAGAAGCACGCCAAATCGGGACATTTTAAAAGCTTCCCTCCAAAGAGGGCTTTTGCTGCCATAGAAAAAGCTGCCGATTTCCAATACAGGATCAGAAACGGCAGCATGGATGCTAAGATCGGATGTGAGCTACTGATAAACGAGCTCATCACCACATAAATTTCTAAATGTTACTCCATGGAAGCAACACGGGAAGCCAGACGTGAAACCTTACGGGATGCATTATTCTTATGATATACACCCTTGGAGCAAGCTCTGTCAATGGCTGATGTAGCGGAAACAAGAGCGCTCTGTGCCTGTGCCTTATCGCCTGAAGCTATAGCGGTCTCAACCTTTTTAATGCTGGTCTTAACACCGGACTTGATAGCCTTATTGCGGGCTGTCTTTTTTTCGATTACGAGAATTCTCTTTTTTGCAGATTTAATATTTGCCAAATCTATACCTCCAAATATGCAGATCACAGTGACACGGATCTGTGATCATATGCTAAATTATGGGAATTTTTGCACTCGGATATAATACACTCTTTTAGTGCCAATGTCAAGGGGATTTTTCCCACATCATCCTATCCATGAGGCTGTGATCAGGCCGCAGAGAACTCCGACTATGGCGCCTGCTGCCACATCCCTGATAAAATGCACTCCTCCCATGACACGAAGGGCTGCCTGAATGGCTCCCAAAACAAACAGGATGACCGATATGGTCACTCCTATCTCACTTCCGGCATGATGGGCTATGACGGCATAGGTGGTACCGATCACAAATATGGAAAAAATATGGCGGCTGGGGAAGCTTTTCCCCGAGGTGTCCTTTTTTAGTATGGGGGCGGTGGCATATGCCTCATAGGGTCTGATGGCATCATAAAAGCTTCGAAATATGCTTACCAGCACAAAGGATACCCCCGGTACTGCTATCATAGGAAACAGATATGCCCTGTAATAAAAAAGGGCATATATAAGCCCCGCCACATAGGTTAAAAAAACAGCAGCCGTGATGATGCGGTCAGCCCAGCATATCACGGTGCCATATATTCTCCTGGATGACAACACACCCATGATTTTTTTGTATCTGTCTTCAGTCAATTTATATATCCCGGATCAGATAACATAAGACCCTTAGTGTATGGAAAGTGTCCTGATACACTGATCCTTTTCCTTTTTAAGCTTTTTAAAGAACATAGCCTCTGCAGTATCCATATCCGTATCAAGGGCAAATGCCATCTCCTCAAAAAGCTTTCTGCCTGCTATTGCCATTACCTTTTCATCAGAGGACATGATCTTTTTCCCGGCTGCCATGCGGATCTGCTCTCTCAGATAAACCGTCTTTACCACAGAAGCCAGAGGCTTGGGATCGAACTGCTGCATCATCTCCTTGAAGATGTCTGCAAGAACGCGGACATTGTCCTCTGTCACCACCGGAAGCTTCTGAGCCTGATCCAGAAGATCCTGCATCTCGTCACGGCTCCTGACATCACGGATACGAACCTTGCTTTCCACAGGTGTAGTGACTGATGCTCCCGTCTGGTACACAGGCTCTAAGCTGTAATACAGCTTCTCGGAGCCTCTGCCTGAAAGCGCCTTCTCTGAAATATCAACTACCTTGCATACGCCGGAGTTCTCATGTACAAGATAATCTCCGACATTGTATTTACTCATTCACACACCCCTGTCTTAAGAAAACTTCACTCGTCAAACACCATGATTATACCACAAATTCTCTTATTTTGCATGGGTTATGGGGCAAAGAATTTGTGCTTTTTTTGTATTATTTCCTCTATGCGCTCCATGTAATTGTGTACATCCTTGGGATTTTTTAATCTGTCTGCCTTTGCCCACCCCGGGGTACGGGGATCCGTAAGCCTCTTTGAGACTGCTCCCGCTCCAAAGGATGCTATGTCACTGCACTCCTCCATCATCAGCACATTGTAAAGGCACTCTGTACCCGGAAGGGCAAATCCCACGTTTTCCATATTGCCTGCGATCTGCTTCTGGCGGTACATATAGTAGGGCTCCATGGACATGGATGATGCGGTATCATAGACTATTTTTTCAATGGCATCAGTGTATACAAAGGCATCCTTTGCGTACTCATCCCACTTTTCCGTAAGTCTGGAAGCCCTCTTTTTTGCCAGGGAGTGAACTGTGAGATTTCCGGGTGCCAATTCTTTTATCCGGCTTAGGGTATCCCTGATCTGATCCTCACCCTCACCGGGCAGTCCCACTATAAGATCGGTATTTACGATAAAATCATACCTGCCTGCCATATCATAAGCTCTGTAAAAATCCTCCACA
>CAMOZG010000114.1 GCA_946630825.1 uncultured Lachnospiraceae bacterium | reverse complement strand
GAGCGGTAATGGAAGTATTCCATATGTATGCGGTTTTTGTCACCCATCAGGATGATATTAACATGGCATTTAAGGTGGTTCGATCCTGCTCCATTCCAATGATCATATTTACCGGCATAGGCATGGCAGCCTCAGCGAGGCTTTTAAAGATCCTCTCGGTAGAGGATAAGCTTTCCCTAAAGAAAAAAGACAGTCAGGATATTCCCATTTCCGACATCATCCAGCGGGCGCTTTTTATCGGCACCTTTGGGGTAATAGTATTCAGCTTTGTTTTCAATTATATGCTTCAGTACCAGGCGGCTTATCAAAGCAGTGTGGCGATACTTGAAAGAAGCTCCCGGGAAATAGTTTCAAGCTATGTGGAGGTGGGTACCAGAGGTAAAAAATCCGGCGACAGCAGCGGCGGTATCATAGGCTTTACCAGGGATATCAATTCCATCCATGTGGGCAACACCGGATTCTATGACATAGTGGACGAGGACGGATCCGTGGTATCGGGAGTCCATAAGGGACAGACCCTTCCAAGGAAAGACATAGAATACATAACCGACATACTTGGCTCAAAGGGGGATACCTCCCGGCTTTTTGATGAGTCTGCGGTCATCCGTGCGGATCAGATCCGAAAGGGCAGGTATCTAATCACCGCCATCCCCACAGAGGAGGCGTACTTAAACTGCTATATCTGGGGCTATGAGACGGGATTGGCGGACATACTTCTGTTTACCGTGGTCTATGTGCTCATACTGTTTTTGATACACAGGATAGTGGTGCAAAAGATCCAGGATGTAAACGAATCCTTGGGGCGCATTACAAACGGCGACTTAAATGAGGTGGTAAACGTAAGAAGCTCCTTAGAGTTTACCTCTCTTTCCAATGATATAAATAAGACAGTAGATTCCTTAAAGGGATATATAGATGCGGCAAAAAAGAAAATGGAGGAGGAGCTTACCTTTGCTTATACCATCCAGAATTCTGCCCTGCCCAAAAATTTTGAATTCACGGGACATGACGAGTTTGAAGTTTTTGCCATGATGGATCCAGCTAAAGAGGTGGGAGGGGATTTCTACGATTTCTTTTTCGTAACAGGCAACCGGCTGGCTTTGGTCATTGCAGACGTATCCGGCAAGGGTATCCCTGCGGCGCTCTTTATGATGCGTGCCAAGACCGCTGTAAGAAGCTTGGCTGAGACCGGCAGATCTCCGCGGGAAATAATCAGCACCGCCAATAATGAGCTTTGTGACGGAAATGATGCAGGAATGTTTGTGACGGTATGGCTGGGAATACTGGATCTGAAGACCGGACTTATGACCTGCTCCAATGCAGGACACGAATACCCTGTTATTATGCATGAGGGCGGTGAATACGAATATTTAAGAGACAAACACGGTATGCCCTTAGGTGCCATGGAGGATTCACCTGCCAATGAGTATGAGGTTGCCGTAATGCCCGGGGATAGGATCTTTGTTTACACCGACGGTGTTCCCGAAGCCATCAATAATGAAGAAAAGCAGTATGGCGAACAGAGGCTCCTTAATATACTGAATACTAACAGGGAAAAGACCATGAAGGAGCTTTTGCCAATAGTAAGAAAAGACGTATTGGACTTTGCAGACGGGGCGGCGCAGTTCGACGACATCACCATGTTGGGCTTCCATCTAATGCGGTATTACGGATAGTTCTTGACATGAGTTGATAAAACCCATAGAATATGTCTGGACTTTTAGGAGGTAAAATGACGGCGGAACAAAAAGAACTTGTTGAGAAAAAAAGAGATCGGCGGGGCAGGGTGAAGAGGATAAAAAACTTTATCGTCACCTTTATCACCGCATGGATCATTATTTCCATGGTCTCCATAATCGCCTTGACCGCCAAAGTCATATCACTGCAGCATCAGATAGATGAGCTGTCGGGGCAGAAGTCGTCCGGGGGAGGTAACACGGCTTCGGCTGCCCAGAGTGCTGACTTTACGGATGGAGATACGGATTCTCTGGCACTTATGAACTATGGAAGCAGTGCCGAGGAAAACCTGGCGGAGGCGGGAGACACCCTTAAGGTATACCTTACCTTTGACGACGGACCAAGCGGTAATTCCGATAAGATACTTGACATTTTGGACGACTACAATGTAAAGGCTACCTTTTTTGTGGTGGGTAAGGATGATGAGGAGTCCAAGCGCATCTACAACAGGATAGTGGATGAGGGACATACTTTGGCAATGCATTCCTACACCCACAAATACAGCTACATCTATTCCTCTCTGGACAATTTTAAAAGCGATTTTGAAAAGCTTCAGAATCTGCTTTATGATGTCACGGGAGTGGACTGCGATCTGTACAGATTTCCCGGAGGCAGCTCCAATCAGGTCTCCAATACGGATATGTCGGAATACATAAAATATCTGAATGATGAAAACATCAGATATCTGGACTGGAACGTGGCAAGCGGAGATGCAACCTCGGCTCCCGTTACGGCGGATGATTTGGTTGAAAATGTTATGTCTGATGTGGTAAAATATAAAACGTCCGTCGTTCTGATGCATGATGCAGATTCAAAGGACGCTACGGTCGAGGCTCTGCCTACACTGATTGAAAAGCTTCAGGCTGAAGGGGCACTTATACTTCCGGTCAGTGATGACACGGAGATGATACAGCATGTGACCCTGGCGGAGTAGGTTTAATATATGGAGGTGACAAATGGGCTTTTTTAAAGAGTTTAAAGAGGATTTTTCTGAGGCGGTGGATGAGCTGATCCCCGGTGGAGGTTATTCTGATGGGGATGACGAAGTGGATCTGCCTGTAGACAATTCCATTGACGTGGACACAGAGCTGTCAAAGCTTGACGGTCTTTTGGAACAGGCTACCAAAAAGGCAGAGGCTGATGATGCCAGGGACAAGGCTGCTCCCAAGGTTACATCATCCGCTGATTTTGTTGCGGAAAAGGAAAAAGCCAGGACTACAGTTAATAATAAAAAGAATACGGAGGAGATCAAAATGGAAGAGACCCTTAGGAACACCAACGATACTGCAATGGAGCCCGCAAGTGCCCCTGCTTCTACAAACAGCAGCCAGATGGCACCTGCATCTGATGAGAACGCAGTTATTACCAGCGGTATGAGGATCAACGGTGATCTGGAATCCACAGGTTCCATAGATGTGGAGGGTGTTATCCAGGGTAACGTAACGTGTAACGGAAAGCTTACAGTTACAGGTACTATCGTAGGAAACAGCATGTCCTCAGAGTTCTTTGCCGATTCCGCAAAGATCGAGGGCGAGATAAATACAGCCGGTACCGTAAAGGTGGGTGTAGGCTCCGTGGTAGTAGGAAATATCACAGCCACCTCAGCAGTTATTGCCGGTGCCGTAAAGGGCGATATTGATGTACAGGGACCTGTAGTGGTGGATACCTCAGCCGTGGTCATGGGCAATATCAAGTCCAGAAGCGTACAGATCAACAACGGCGCTGTTATCGAGGGATTCTGCTCACAGGCATATGCTGAAGTGGATGTGGCAAGCGTATTTGCATAATAAAGCCTGACTTGGAGGATTAGTTATGAGCCGATTTTTACTCAAGCTTTCGGGAGAGGCTCTCTCCGGCGGAAGCGGACACGGATTTGACGAGTCTACCTGCAGGGGTGTGGCTTCCCAGGTTAAAAGCGTCATAGAAGCCGGTAATGAGGTCGCCATTGTCATAGGCGGCGGCAATTTCTGGCGGGGGCGCACGGGAAATGAGATAGACCGCACAAAATCGGATCAGATAGGTATGCTGGCTACAGTTATGAACTGTATCTACGTATCCGAGATATTCAGGGGAGAGGGCATGGATACCTGTGTTATGACTCCCTTTGTATGCGGTGCTTTCACCTCACTTTTTTCCAAGGACGGGGTCATGGAGGCTTTTTCCAAAGGAAAGGTGGTATTTTTCGCAGGAGGTACGGGTCATCCCTATTTCTCCACTGATACAGGGACAGCCCTGCGGGCAATAGAGATAGAAGCAGACAAAATACTCCTTGCCAAGGCTGTGGACGGAGTTTATGACAGCGATCCAAAGCTCAACAAAGATGCTGTGCGCTTTGATCGGATATCCCTTTCGGATGTGATAGATAAGCGTTTGGCAGCCATGGATCTGACAGCTTCCATTCTCTGTCTGGAAAACAAAATGCCCATGTTTGTATTTGGCTTGGAAAAGGATAATTCAATCGTGTCGGCAGCCCGGGGTGAGGGTATCGGCACAGAGATATATGTATAGGGAGGGATATTTATATGGACAGCAGATTAGAGCCTTATGAATCTAAAATGACCAAATCCAGGGAATCTCTTTTGGCAGAGCTTTCCTCCATCAGAGCAGGGAGAGCCAATCCCCATGTCTTAGATCAGGTGAGGGTGGACTATTACGGAGCTCCCACACCTATCTCACAGGTGGCAAATGTATCTGTTCCCGAGCCCAGGCTCATTCAGATAGCACCCTGGGATGCATCAATTTTAAAGGATATAGAAAAGGCGATCATGACATCTGATGTGGGTATCAATCCCACCAATGACGGAAAGACCATCCGCCTGGTATTCCCGGAGCTTACGGAAGAGAGACGTAAGGATCTGGCAAAGGATGTTAAAAAGCGCGGCGAGAATGCCAAGGTTGCCATTAGAAATATTCGCAGGGATGCCATAGAGCATTTCAAAAAACTTAAAAAGGATGCCGATATCTCTGAGGACGAGATCAAGGAGTTAGAGGATGATGCCCAGAAGCTCACCGATCAGTTTGTTAAAAAGATCGACGAGGATGTGGCAGAAAAGTCAAAGGAAATCATGACAGTGTAGTGATTTGACGGCACAAGCAGGATTAGTACAAGAGTTTCGCATTTGCGGGACTCTTGTCTGTGTTATAAGAGAGGAGCAGCATGACAGACGTACCTAAGCATGTGGCTATTATATTGGACGGCAACGGCAGATGGGCAAAGCAAAAGGGTATGCCCCGTACATACGGTCATAAGGCAGGGGCAGACAATGTGGAGCCCATATGCAGGGCTGCCTATGATATGGGTATAAAATACATGACCTTTTATGCCTTTTCCACTGAAAACTGGAGCAGACCGGCAGAAGAGGTATCCACCCTTATGACTCTTTTGGGAGATTTTTTGAAAAAAGCCAAAAAGACAGCCCGGGATAACAATATGAGGGTGAGGGTAATAGGTGATCTAAGCCGGTTGGAGGATAAGCTTACCAAAAGCATAGCAGAGCTTATGGAGGAATCCAAAGACTACACCGGTCTTACCTTAACCATTGCCCTTAATTACGGAAGCCGGGATGAGATAGTACGGGCTGTAAACCACATGATAGAGGATGCAAAAAGCGGCATCCTTAATGAAAAGGTGACAGAGGATATTTTTTCAGACTATCTGGACACCAAGGATCTGCCGGATCCTGACCTTTTGATCAGGACCAGCGGAGAGCAGCGGCTTTCCAACTATCTCCTTTGGCAGATGGCTTATACTGAATTTTATTTTACAAAAGTTCCCTGGCCCAGCTTTGATGAAAATGAGCTTAAGGCTGCGGTGGAGGCATATAAAAACAGGGATCGCAGGTACGGAGGGATCAGGTAATGTTCAAAACCAGAGTGATATCAAGTATAGTTCTTGTGGCACTTACCTTAGGTATCATAATGATAGGAGGACCTCTACTTTGCGTAGTTATGTGTCTGGTTTCCATTAGAGGAATGTGGGAGCTTTATCGTGTCCTTAAGGTTGAAAAGCTGCCCATAGCATTTATCGGGTATGGAGCCTGCGTGCTGCATTATCTGGATCTGTATTTTCTCCAGGGGAAAGCCTTTGTGCTTATCTGCATATCCTTCTTGGTGGTTTTATTAGGCTTTTATGTGGTGTCTTACCCCGCCTATGCCACAGAGCAGTTTATGGCGATCTACTTTGGATTTTTCTATGTGGCAGTGATGCTTTCATACATCTATCAGACCAGGATAATGGAAAACGGCGCATATATAGTGTGGCTTATATTCCTTTGCTCCTGGGTCAGCGATACCTTTGCCTATCTGACAGGCTCTCTTTTGGGAAAGCACAAGATGGCGCCGGTGCTGTCTCCTAAAAAATCCGTGGAGGGTGCCATAGGGGGCATAGCTGCATCAGCACTTCTGACAGGGCTTTACTGTTATCTGTTCAGAGGCTATACCTTGCACGGCACCAGAGAGATAGTGCTTTTGGCAATATTTGCGGGAGTGGGAGCCTGCATATCAATGATAGGTGACCTGGCTGCCTCAGCCATCAAAAGAAACTATGACATAAAGGACTACGGCAGGATAATCCCCGGACACGGTGGCATACTGGACAGATTTGATTCCGTGATCATTACAGCACCGATCATTTACTATCTGAGTAATCTGGTTATCTATCTTCAAAAATAAACTGAGGTGGTTATGAAAAATATTTCCATTATCGGATCCACGGGATCCATTGGCATGCAGACACTTTCACTGGTGGATGAAAATGAAGACCTTAATGTGGTGGCTTTATCCTGTAAAAGCAGCCTGGAGACCTTTGAAAAACAGATAAGAAGCTACAGACCATCCCTGGTTTCCGTAGGTGACGAAGCTTCTGCCAAAAAGCTTAAAGAAATGATATCTGACATAGAGGATGTGGAGATCATGTATGGGATGGATGGTCTCATAGCCGTGGCGACTCATCCGGAGGCTCATATAGTGGTGACTGCCGTGGTGGGGATGATCGGCATCAGACCTACCATAGCCGCCATAGAAGCAGGAAAGGACATAGCCCTTGCCAACAAGGAGACATTAGTCTGTGCAGGTCACATAATCATGCCTTTGGCAAAAAAGAAGGGGGTGCAGATCCTGCCGGTGGACAGCGAACACTCCGCCATATTCCAGTCTTTGCAGGGCAATGAGGGAAATAAGATCGCAAAGATCATACTTACCTGCAGCGGCGGACCCTTCCGGGGAAAGACCTATGAAGAGCTTTCTGATGTTACCGTAGCGGATGCCCTTAAGCACCCTAACTGGTCCATGGGAAAAAAGATCACCATAGACTCTGCCACCATGGTAAACAAGGGCCTTGAGGTGATGGAGGCAAAATGGCTTTTCGGAGTATCCCCCCAGAAGATCCAGGTCACTGTCCATCCCCAGAGTGTGCTTCACTCTGCTGTGGAGTACAGTGACGGAGCGGTGATAGGTCAGATGGGCACACCGGATATGAGGCTGCCTATTTTATACGCTCTTTATTATCCCGAGAGAAAGCCTCTTTCAGGAAGCAGACTTAACCTTTTTGAGGTGGGTCATTTGGATTTTGAAAAGCCTGACATGGAGACCTTCTTCGGACTTCAACTGGCATATGACGCCATGGATGCCGGAGGCAATATACCC
>CAMOZG010000113.1 GCA_946630825.1 uncultured Lachnospiraceae bacterium | reverse complement strand
GGATTCCCTGGGACTTGGAGGCAGGCTTTGTGACATAGCGGTGCTTTTTGTGGACGTTAGGGGCTTTACCACCATGTCTGAGCGGCTGGATCCTGAAACGGTGGTTAAGATATTAAACCGGTATCTGGGGATGACCAGTGAGTGTATCGCCCAGAACAAAGGTACTCTGGACAAATTCGTAGGGGATGCCACCATGGCATTCTGGGGGGCTCCCCTGCCGGATGACGACGCAGTATACCATGCGGTAAAAACAGCGCTTGATATAGTTGCAGGCTCAAAGGTAGTATCGGAGGAGCTTAAGGCTGAGCTGGGAGAGGAGATCCATGTGGGCGTGGGAGTACACTTCGGTCCGGCAGTCGTGGGTAATATCGGCGCCCAGCGCCATATGGACTACACAGCCATAGGTGACACCGTAAACACAGCCGCCAGATTAGAGGCAAACGCTCCAAAGAGCACGGTGTATATAAGCCGCACAGTGGCGGATATCCTGGGAGACAGGATCAAAACTACATCCCTTGGAGATACGGTAAAGCTTAAGGGAAAAGCCGAGGGCTTTGAGGTCCTCAGGGTGGAGGCCTTGGATTAAAAAAAATGCATAAGAATTGTTTTTTTATGTATTTTACAATTATATTATAAGTGTTATAATTCTATGTGGGTTTTTGGCTTAAAAACCCACATATGTATTTTTATGAGTAATTGAAGGAGAGCAATATGGGTGTAAAGACGTTCAAAGGCGGAGTCCATCCCTACGACGGGAAGGAACTGTCAAAGTCAAAGCCTGTACGCGAGCTTTTGCCAAAGGGGAATTTAGTGTATCCCCTGTCGCAGCACATTGGTGCTCCTGCCACCCCTGTGGTCCAGGTAGGGGACACGGTGCTTCGTGGACAAAAGATCGCTGAGGCATCAGGTTTTGTCTCGTCACCTATCTATTCCTCTGTATCCGGTATAGTCAGGGCTATCGAGCCTCGCCGGGTAGCAGTGGGAGATATGGTGAATTCCATTGTCATTGAAAGTGACGGAAATTTCTTGGAGACAGGTTTTACGGAGCATGAGGATATTGATGCGCTGTCCAATGAGGAGATCATTGGACTCATCAGGGATGCCGGAGTGGTAGGCATGGGAGGAGCAGGTTTCCCCACCCATGTAAAGCTGTCACCGAAGGATCCTGATTCCATCGAATACATCATAGCCAACTGTGCAGAGTGTGAGCCCTATCTTACCTCGGATTACCGTCGTATGATAGAGGAACCTGAGAAGCTGGTGGAGGGCATGAGGATCGTGCTTAAGCTTTTCCCCAAGGCTCAGGGTGTTTTTGGCATAGAGGATAACAAGCCTGACTGCATTAAAAAACTTAGCGAACTGGTGAAGGATGAGAGGCGCATGAGTGTACAGCCTCTTATGACAAAATATCCCCAGGGTGGTGAGCGCCAGCTCATTCATGCGGTTACGGGACGTGATATCAATTCAAAGATGCTTCCTGCTGATGCCGGTTGTATCGTTGACAATGTGGAGACTTTAGTTGCCATCTATAACGGAGTCCGTTTTGGAAAGCCCCTTATGAACCGTATATTTACGGTTACAGGTGATGCAGTGGCAGATCCCAGGAATTTCTCCATCTGCATAGGCACTGATTTTTCAGAGCTTTTAGAGGCGGCAGACGGACTGCATACAGAGGCAAAAAAGATGATCGCAGGGGGACCCATGATGGGCTTTGCCCTCTTTGATCTCCATATTCCCACCACAAAGACCACCTCGGCGCTTTTGTGCTTAAGCGAGGATGAAGCTTCCAAATATGAGACTACCGCCTGCATCAACTGCGGCCGCTGCGTGGAGGCATGCCCGGAGCAGCTTGTTCCCTCAAGGCTTGCGGATTACGCAGAGCACAAGCAGTTTGATCTTTTTGAGAAGTGGTACGGTCTGGAGTGCGTGGAGTGCGGAAGCTGCAGCTTCGGCTGTCCTGCCAGAAGACATCTTGCCCAGTCCATAAAGTCAGCCAAAAAGCTGGTTTTGGCATCAAAGAGAAAGAAGTAGGAGGAAGGAATAATGGATCAGACATTTCATGTGACATCCAATCCCCATGTCAGGGCCAAGGATGATACACAGCGGATAATGCTGTATGTGATCATTTCCCTGCTTCCTGCTACGGGATTCGGAATATTTAATTTCGGCGTCAAGGCGCTGCTTCTCATAGTTATCACCATTGCAACTTGTGTGTGCAGTGAGTATATCTACGAAAAGCTTTTACATAAAAAAAGTACCATAGGAGATCTGTCTGCTGTGGTTACGGGACTTTTGCTGGCACTCAATCTCCCCAGCTCCTTCCCCTGGTGGATGGCTGTTTTGGGCGGAGTTTTTGCCATAGTCGTGGTCAAGATGCTTTTTGGCGGACTGGGTCAGAACTTTATGAACCCGGCTTTAGGCGCCAGATGCTTTCTTATGATCTCCTTTACGGGAGCCATGACAAACTTCAGTGAGTATCCGGGTTACGCAGATGTATTTTCCGGTGCCACACCACTGGCTACCTTAAAAGCCGGCGGCTCCGTGGATTCCATGCGTATGCTTTTGGGAACCATTCCCGGCACCATTGGTGAGACAAGTGTGATAGCACTTCTTATCGGAGCCATCTTTTTGATCCTTATGGGAGTGATCGATCTGACCATCCCCGGCACATACATCCTCACCTTTGCAGTATTCACACTGCTTTTCGGAGGACACGGCTTTGATACGGGCTTTTTGACTGCTGAGCTTTGCGGAGGCGGTCTGATGCTGGGAGCATTCTTCATGGCTACCGATTACGTTACCTCACCCATTACACCTATGGGCAAGGTGCTTTTCGGCATATGTCTGGGAACTCTCACAGGTATATTCAGATTCTTCGGCGCGTCTGCCGAGGGAGTTTCATATGCCATTATTTTCTCAAACCTTTTAGTGCCTCTCATTGAGAGAGTTACCATACCGAGAGCTTTTGGCATAAAAAAGGAAAGGGGGGCTAAGACAGATGGAAAATAAGAGTTCAAGTCTGATAAAAGACGCCCTCATCCTTACAGTTATAACCTTAGTGGCAGGACTGCTTTTGGGGCTGGTATATGAGATCACAAAGGAGCCCATAGCCGCTGCCAATGAAGCTGCGACCCAGGCGGCATACCGTGAGGTCTTTGCTGATGCCGATTCCTTCGTGGAGCTTGAGGCTTCCCAGGCTGCGGAGGCTACGGAGTTTGTCCACAGCGCAGGCTACGAGGATGATGACGTGGATAAAATTCTTATGGCGGTTGATGCCGACCAGGTCACCTTGGGTTATGTGCTTACCATGACCACCCATGCGGGTTATGGCGGTGACATCACCTTTTCCATGGGCATCACCAATGATGGAGTGCTTAACGGATACTCCATTACCGATATTTCAGAAACAGCAGGTCTTGGAATGAAGGCAAGGGAAGAGAAGTTTATGAGTCAGTTTGCGAAGATCCCCGTGGGAGAGTACGCCGTGACAAAGACATCCCCTGCCGGTGAATTCGAGATCGAAGCCATAAGCGGTGCCACCATTACATCCCGTGCCGTAACAAATGCAGTGGATGCAGGTATGGCATACTATAGTGAAAACCTGGCAGTAGGTACCGACGGCGGCGAAGCTGCTGCTGAGGAGGGAGGTGACAGCAATGAATAGCATAAAGGAGAGAATGATAAACGGTCTCTTTAAAGAGAATCCTACCTTTATACTGATGCTTGGTATGTGCCCCACCTTGGCGGTCACCACCTCTGCCATAAACGGTATCGGTATGGGACTTTCCACCACAGTGGTTTTATCCCTTTCAAACCTTTTGATCTCACTGCTTAGGAATGTGATACCTGACAGGGTGCGTATGCCGGCTTTCATAGTGGTAGTTGCATCCTTTGTGACCATGGTTCAGTTTTTGGTTCAGGGCTTTGTGCCTTCACTTTATGCGTCACTGGGTATATACATTCCCCTTATAGTGGTAAACTGCATTATCCTCGGACGTGCAGAAAGCTACGCATCCAAAAATCCTCCCATACCTTCACTTTTTGACGGTATCGGAATGGGACTTGGATTTACCATGAGTATCACCATCATAGGGCTGGTTCGTGAGATCCTTGGAGCCGGACAGGCTTTCGGAGTTCAGATCCTTCCTCTGGCTGATGCCGCCACCGGCAAGCCCGGATTTACACCCATCACCATCTTTGTGCTGGCACCGGGAGCATTTTTCGTCCTTTCACTTCTTGTGGCAGTGATGAATGTGGTTCGTAAAAAAGCCGAGGAAAAGGGTAAGCCCCTTCCTCCTGCTCAGGGCTGTCTGGCAGACGGCTGTGTGGGCTGCGGATTTGCAGCAAGCTGCACAGGAAAGTCCACTGCAGAACTGTCACAGCTTATAGAGTCAAAACCCGCTGCCGCTAAAAAAAGCGCAGAGAGTGTATCAGATAAAAAGGAGGGTGAAGAATAATGAAGGAGTTACTTATTATCTTAGTTGCATCCTCTATAGTCAACAATGTTGTGCTTTCACAGTTTTTGGGACTGTGTCCCTTTCTGGGAGTATCTAAGAGGGTGGAGACGGCAGCAGGTATGGGAGGCGCAGTTATATTCGTTATAACCATAGCCTCATTTGTCACCAGCCTGATCTATAAATTTATCCTGGATCCCCTGGGACTTTCATATCTGCAGACCATAGCCTTTATACTTGTGATCGCAGCATTGGTGCAGTTCGTTGAGATGTTTTTGAAAAAAAGTGTACCGGCTCTGTACCGGTCACTTGGAGTATTTTTGCCTCTTATCACCACAAACTGTGCAGTGCTGGGTGTGGCACTTAACAATGTGTCCTACGGATACAGTATACTGCAGTCTGTTGTGAACGGATTTGCCACGGCTGTTGGCTTTACCATTGCCATAGTTATCATGGCGGGCATCAGGGAAAAGATCGAATTCAATGATGTGCCGGAGCCCTTTAAGGGTTCAGCCATAGTGCTGGTTACATCAGGACTTATGGCAATAGCTTTCTTCGGATTCTCCGGAGTTATCAAGTAAGGAGGTAAGGGTATGAGTATTACAGGAGTTTTGCTTGCTACGGTGGTAGTAGGCGTTACCGGCTGCCTGATAGGATTATTCCTCTGCTTTGCCTCTGAAAAATTCAAGGTGGAAGTAGACGAGAGGGAGACGGCTATTTTGGATGTGCTGCCGGGTAATAACTGCGGCGGCTGCGGATACGCAGGCTGCTCAGGACTGGCGGCTGCCATAGTAAAGGGGGAAGCCCCGGTGAACCAGTGTCCGGTAGGCGGTGATCCCGTGGCGGCAAAGGTTGGCGCCATCATGGGAGTAGAGGCAGCAGCAGGGGTGAAGCAGGTTGCCTTTGTAAAGTGCTCCGGCACCTGCGAAAAGGCAAAGAACAACTATGAATATGTTGGGACTACAGACTGTACCACCATGGCGTTTGTACCGGGAGGCGGACCCAAGTCATGCACCTTTGGCTGCTTAGGCTTCGGTTCCTGCGTAAAGGCCTGTCCCTTTGATGCCATCCATATCATAGACGGAGTTGCTCAGGTGGATCGTGAGGCATGCAAGGCATGTGGAAAGTGTATTGATGTATGTCCCAGAAATATGATAGAGCTGGTGCCCTATCAGGAAAAGCGCACGGTGGTATCTGTACAGTGCTCCAATAAAAACAAGGGCAAGGCAGTTATGGATGTATGTGCTGCAGGCTGTATCGGCTGCGGTATCTGCGAAAAGAACTGTCCCAAGGATGCTATCCATGTGGTGGACAATGTGGCTGTGGTTGATCAGGATAACTGTATCGGCTGCACCATCTGTGCACAGAAGTGTCCAAAGAAGGTAATCACAGTTTTTAAAAAGGCAACACAAAAGGCACAAGCATAAGAACTATTGATTGAAAGGGGGTAGTATTATGAAGCTTAAAAAGATCATCTCAACTTTACTTGTGGCAGCATTGGCACTGGTGGCAGTCCCTGCATTTGAATCGGATGCAGCCGGAAGCATTTCAGTTACCACAAATGCCGGCAGTGGCTCGCTGATAGGGTATTACGGCGGTTATATCTACTATGATTATGACTACAATACCTACGAGTCCAAAGAAGTAAAGAGCATGGTTGAAAACCAGTATGTATCCGGTGATGTTGTGGGACACATAGGTCATGCGGCATACCGTGATGGTTATGGCTTTGCAGGCTGGGCTGAAAAGGAGAATGGCACTCCCATTGATATGTCCACCTACAAGGTTACCAAAAATGTTACCCTCTATCCTGTGTGGAGTAATGACTACTCTGTTGTTACAGTGGCAGACAATGGTCGCTATCTGACAGGATCATTCTATATTGCAAACGGCGCATCCCTAAAGGAGATGGGACTTCGTGAGGCATATGACAAGGTATCCGGCTATCCCTTCAAGGGCTTTGCAACCAAAAAGAACAGTACCAAGGTCATAGATCTCGACACCTACAAGGTGACAAAGGATGTTACCCTTTATCCTGTTTACGGCGGCTTGAATAAGACCCTTAAGGATGATAAGGGAAACAAGTACAAGCTTAAGGCAGTAGGCAGCCAGAACCGGGTGTTTGACGCTGAGTTTATCGGACCTAAAAATAAAAAGATAAAGAGCCTCAGCCTGCAATCCTATTTCTATGATTCAAATGACAGATACATAAATGTCAGCTCCATAGGAAAGAAGGCTTTTGCCGATTGTAAGAACTTAACAAAGCTTACGATCTCATATCCTTCAACCATAGGAGCACAGGCATTCAGCGGATGCGACAAGCTAAAGGAGATCGCCATAGTGGGCTACTACGGAGACAAGAGCGGCATAAAGAACTGCTTTAAGAACTCCAATATTAAAAAGGTTCACTGTGATGAATACTCTGTCAGTGATTACAAGAAGGTCTTTACCAAAAAGAACACAGGAAGCAAGACTAAGATCAAGATCGTTGGAGACTTTATAGGATACTGATGAAAAAGAGATCTAAAGAATTATTATGCACAGTCGTGGCAGTTCTCCCTTTTCTGGGAGGACTGTCGCGGCTGTTTTTGTTGTTCTTTTTTGCGGCGACAATGAGCACCTCTCTTATTGTCATGGCAAAAAAGAATAGGGGACTTGTGATATATAAAAGCATATACGTAAAGCTCTACCTTGTGATGCTAATATCCTCCGTGGTATCTTTTCTGCTTGCCTTGGACAGGGGAAGCGGATTTTACGGGCTTCTAATAATGGTGGCAGCAGGGGAGGCAATGCTTTTTCTGATGCAGGGGGATATGGCGGACTCTGCTGCGGATGGACTTATTTTGCTTCCAAAGTCAGCCAGCATTATGGTGGTGATATGCGGAGCATGCTATTTGGTCCCGGCATTACGGGGGCTTTTCTTTTCTGCCGGCA
>CAMOZG010000112.1 GCA_946630825.1 uncultured Lachnospiraceae bacterium | reverse complement strand
TTATATAATACCCGGGACATCAAATGTCCAACGCTACAATATATTAAACCGCAAATGATTGCCCAGATCAGCCGAATCATCCCTGGAGTAGGAGGCATCTGATATGACCGAATTAACCATGGAAAGTGACAGAGGATCCCCCGACTTTAAGACATTATATCTGTCACCTGCGTAATCCACTAAAAAAGAAGCTTTTTCATCCTTGGCAGAATACTCTATGGTTACGTGGATCTTTGGTTTGTCCAAAACCAGTCCCAGATTCTGATGTACGAGCTCTTCAAATACAAGCTCTATATGCCGTGATGTCCGGCGTGGTATCTGATTTCTCTCGTTATACAAACCGATTTCCGTCTCCATGGCAGGGAAATCATAATCTCTTCCGTCAATATCGAACTCCAACACCTTAAGCCTTTGCACAAAGCGTTTGGTCTTTTCTCTTTTGGGTGAGTCAAATATCTCATCCGGAGTACCTTCCTCGTATATGCCCCCCTCATCCATATAAAATATCCTGTTGCATATGGCTTTTGCAAAGCTCATTTCATGGGTAACTATAATGAGGGTCTTCTGGGTCTCGGCAAGCTGACGTATTACAGACTGCACCTCGCCAACCATAGTTGGATCAAGAGCACTTGTGGGCTCGTCCATAAGTATTATCTTCGGATCCATGGCAAGAGTACGGGCTATGGCAATACGCTGCTTTTGCCCGCCGGATAATTCATCAGGGAAGCTTTGTGCTTTTTGTGCCAGCCCCACGGTCCTAAGAAGCTCCATCCCCTTGTCATATGCCTGCTGATGACTCTCATTCAGAAGAGTCACGGGTGAAAGCATGATATTTTCGATAACATTAAGATGTCCAAAGAGATTGAAGGACTGGAATACCATACCCATTTTTTGCCGGATCCGCTCAAGATCGCACTCCGGGTCGGTGATCTCATCATCATCTATCCATATGCGGCCCGAGGTAGGCTTTTCAAGCAGATTGATGCAGCGAAGAAAGGTGCTTTTTCCCGTGCCGGAGGGGCCTATGATGGAGATGACATCCCCGTCATTAATGGTCGTGCTGACTCCCTTTAAAGGGGTCACATCATCATAAGTTTTTTTGAGATCTTCAATCCTGATCATGGATAATGACTCCCTTCATGAGTTTGCTCTGTTTCTTGTTTTTGGGATCCTGCCAAAGCGCAAGCCTTTTTATTATAAATAAGAAAAGCCATTCCAGCCCGAAATAAATGATGGCAACAGCAATAAGCGGGAAAAATGCCTCATAGGTCCTGCTTCGAACTATATCACCCACCTTGGTAAGATCCTGAACGGCAATATATCCCACTATGGCTGTGGCTTTTATAAGTCCTATTATCTCTCCCTTATAGGAATCCATAATAAGGGGAAGAGCCTGGGGAAGAATGATCCTGAAAAAAGTCTGGTTTCGATTGTGCCCAAGGGCATAGGCTGCTTCATATTGCCCCACATCTATGGCGCTTACTCCAAGCTGTAAAAGCCCATAAACAGAAGCCCCGAAGGTCAGTGTAAAGCCTATTATGGAAACCAGCATCCCGCTTATGGAAAAGTTGGCAAAAATTATGTAGTACAGTATCATCAAAAGAACTACCATGGGCATCCCAAGTACCAGCTTGGAATAAATATTGGTGATCCTGTTGGCAATGACATTTCCATCCTTACACATCATGAATATACCAAAGCCCAAGGCGGTTCCTAAAAGTATGGACAAAAGGGTGATGATAATGGTGACCAGTATCCCTTTGAAAAATAGACTCCATCTGTTTTCTCTGATAAATGTCTTTTCAAAGCCGGTCTTTAAGTTGTTAAAAAAGCCTGTGGTGGCGTTATCCTGGGTATTAGAGTTTATGCTGCCATCATCCCTTACCATAATGCCGATCTTCTGATCAAAGAGATCAATGGAAAATTTAAGAGCCTGAGCCCGCTCGGGGGTGACATTCAAATTTGCCATAATGCAATCCACATCCCCGGTTGCTGCCGCCGGGATAATGCCGGAATAATCGTAGATCTTAAACTCCAGATCCGCATCCAGCCATGCGGCAAAACGATATGCCAATTCTATATCCAGACCGCTTAGGTCTGTTCCTTTGTAATAGCTGTAGGGTGGAACGATACCTGTGGTGCCTACTATAAGGTGGTATTTTGGATCTTCGGGAATATCTATATCCGGCATAGTCTCGTCATTTTTGACTATCCACCGGTCGTACATATCATCCAGTGTACCGTCGCTTTGGATGATGGTTATAAATTTATTAAGCCTGTTTTCAAAATCGTCAATTTCACATTTTGGGGAAATTCCCACCGCGATATGGAGGGATTCATCCATATTTTCGTCCAAGAGTCTGACACCCTTTAAGCCGGAGTCAATGGCAAGCTGCATCTGTGCCCGTTCATATACATATGCATCCAGCTTGCCCTGCGCCACAGCCTCATAAGCGGAGACACCATCCAGATATACCATATTTGCCTCGGGCAGCTCTTTTTCTACAATGAGCATGGACGCGCTTCCCTCACCTACACCCACATTCATACTCTTGTCATTAAGCTGGGCTTTGAATTCTATTATGTCCTTTGAGCCTGCAAAAGCTGATGCACCTATAATACCTGACAAAATCATTGCCAATGCAAGAATGATCTTTATTTTTCTCATTAGGTGTCCTTTCAAAAGATTGATGTGAAGTGAATGGGAACTGTTGCGATCTTATTTTATCAGATACAGTTCTTTAATACAATAAATGTTTAAATAGGGGAAACTTTACGAAAATTTCGTAATTGCAAGCGATATTCATAATTGATATAATCACATTAGATTGAGGCTTGAAAATAAAGCTGAAAATACAATGCATTAAGGGGGAAATAGAAGGTATGCGTAAATGGTTTCATAACTTAAAGATCGGATTTAAAATTTCACTTGTAGTATCACTGGTTCTGATCCTCGGACTTGGATCGGTAATGCTGGTTACGATCTCAAACGTTCGTGCCACGACCCAGCAGGATGCCAAGGACAGACTTGGTGAGCTGGCAAATGCCAGAGCGACCTATGTGGATCAGTATATCCAGCAATTTCGCGAATATTACAAGGGAGTGGTTTCCATGCCGGTGATCATTGATGCTCTTTCAAATCCTGATGATCCGGCAAAAGTGGCGGCTGCCCAGGATGCATTGGAGCGTTATCAGGCAGCACGTACAGACATGGAGGGACTTTACATATCCACTCCTGAGACATATATTCTTGCACATACAAATAAGGCTGCTGTTGGAAGTTCCATATCTGAGGACCCTGCTGTATGGGAGGACAGAAGGACCGGTGTTGAAGCTGCTGAGGACAATGTCTGGTTCAGAGGCGCAATTGTCAGTACCTCCACAGGTCAGATAGTCGGTAATGTATATGCCGGAGTATATGATGCAAACGGCAATTTCCTTGGATTTGCAGGTGGAGGATGCTTTCTTCAGAGTCTGACCGAAAAGGTATATTCCATGGATCTTAATGGATATGAGGAGTCGGATGCCTACCTTATCAGTGTTTCTGCCGAAAACTATGTTATGTCGGCAGATGAGGAGGAGATCGGAGCTCCCATAACCGAGGACGATTACGAGATACTTGACGCGGCAGCCAAAAATCCCAAGGGTGTGATCAGATATATTGATACGATCACAGGAGAGGCTTCACTTTTAGCTTATGAATATCTGCCTGATCTGGATATGATCTTCTATATCTGTGATTCTGAGGATGAGATATATGCGGATGTTAATTCCCTTTCCCTTAAGATAATGGCTCTTTGTATAATAGTTCTGGCAGCCAGCCTTTTGGTGGTGGCGATCACCACAAAGGTCATTTCCGGGGAGATTCAGGATATTTCAAAGACCATACATGGAATAGGTACTCTGGATCTGACCCAGTCTAAAAACCTTATGAAATACGACGGAAGAGCTGATGAGATCGGCATGATCGCAGAAGCCACCGGTCGTCTGACGGATGCGGTTAAAAACTCCGTTACCGACCTTATGGCAAAGGCGGATGAGCTTTCAAGTTCTTCCGGGTCCATGCAGAACAATACCAACAAGACCGCGGCTTCCATGGATCATATTAACGGCGCTGCTTCAGAGCTTGCGAATACTGCCACAAGTACAGCCGAGAATATCACCGATATTTCAAACCAGATGCAGGATGTGGATGCGGTAATGACCCAGAGCATGGAGAATACAGAGACCCTTGCCCAGGCAAGTGCCCAGATAAGGGAGACTGTGGAGAATGGTATCCAGACAGTGGATCAGTTGAAGAATATTTCAGCCCAGTCCCTGGAAGCTTTTCAGAGTATTTTTGACGGCATTGATAATATTTCAAAGAGCTCGTCCAAGATCAGTGAAGCCAGTGACATGATTAAGAATATAGCCCAGCAGACAAACCTTCTTTCACTGAATGCCTCCATTGAGGCGGCAAGGGCAGGTGAGGCAGGTAAGGGCTTCGCAGTGGTGGCTGATGAGATACGTACACTGTCAGAGCAGTCCTCATCCAGCGTGGAGACCATCAATGAGATGCTTGAGGAACTGCAAAAGAACACAGGAAATGCAGTAAGCCAGAGTGAGCTGGTGCGTGAATATGTTGAAAAGCAGCAGAATTCCGTGGATGAGACTGCAGAAAGCTTCAGCGGTATTGCAAGTCAGATCGCCAGTGTCAATGATGCTATTGACGGCTTGAATGAAGCCAACCAGAATCTGGAGCGCGGAGTCAGGGCTATATCCGATTCCATTAGCAACCTGTCTGCTATCTCAGAAGAAAACGCAGCTACGGCTCAGGAGCTGAATGCTACTACCGAGAGCGTAAATACCAATGTGGAAAACCTGGATGTCCAGGGCAGAGACGTGGCGGAAGCAGCAGTGAAGCTTCAGGAGATCGTGGGAGTATTCAAGACCGAAGAGGTGTAGAGATAACACATAATAAATATTTTGCCATAAATCAGGTCCGCTTAGTGCGGACTTGATTTTTTTCTTGATAGATTCAAGTATATTTGATAAAATATAATCGCATTAAATGATAAATGGAGGGATCATTATGAGCTACGACTATCGAGAGGCAATGAAGCTTGAAAACCAGTTGTGTTTTCCTCTTTATGCGGCATCCAGAAATATAACGAATCTGTACACACCTCTTTTAAAGCCGCTGGGGCTGACCTACACCCAGTATCTTGTATTTCTGGTTCTGTGGGAGCAGGACGGTATACCGGTGGGGGAGATATGTGAAAAACTCAGACTGGATAATGGGACACTGTCACCGCTGCTTAAAAAGATGCAGCAGGCAGGCTATATAGAAAAGGTAAGAAGCAAGGATGACGACAGGGTGGTGCTCATTTCCCTGACCAATGAGGGCAGGCAGCTTCAGGAAAAAGCCAGCCAGGTGCCCCAAAAGCTGGGAAGCTGTATCAGAATATCACCTGAAAAAGCCAAAGCGCTTTATGACATCTTATATGAGATACTTGACTCACAGAAGTGACCTGATGGCTGCTTCATTTAGATCTTCACCGATCACTATTACCACTTCCTGACCGTCAGATGCAGGCGTAAGGGAGGCGTTGCGGGCTGTGGCATTGACTTTGTACCAGGAACTGTCATCTCTAACAAAGCCCTTAATGCGGTGGATCTTGCCACAGGCGGGATCCGAAAAGACTTTATTTACAAATTCCGGTATGCCATCCGGGGTCAGGCCGCTGTTCATAAGATATACACTTGAGTACCCTTCCTCTGTGGAGAGGTACTTTTTCTTATAGTCGGCTACCACATAGCCTGCCCGGGATATACGCAAAAGCTCCTCATCCGGGATATTAAGCATATCTGCCCCGTAAATCTGATCCGAGGTGATGGTACGGTCACATCCTATGTCAAGGAGGCTTTGGGACAGGTGGGAGGTGATATCGGGCAAAAGCTCATCTACAGGTCTTTTGACCTCGTCAAGATGGCTTAAGACTATCATGCTGGAGCATGCCACCTGGCTGGCAAGCATGTATTTTGATTTTTCAGACATGGAGTCCAAAATACTGCCGTCAACCACGGATATAACAGAACCGATCTGATACCAGCTATCAAGAGGTTCCTCCCGGAGGGTATCAAAAAATTCATCCATGTCATAGATGCCTGAGGGCTCGATTATGACCCGGTCATATTTTTGCATGCCCATGGCAATAAGCTTTGTCTTAAAACGTCTTTTGTGACAGTCGGCGTCACAGCCCCCTGCCACGGTCTCCATATCGCAGCTTTCTGACATCAGATCCTTTACCAACATCAGATCTATATTCACTGCTCCATAGTCATTTTCCAGGATACATATCCGCTCACCTTTTTTCAAGAAATAAGCGGCATACTGACGTAAAAAAGTGGTTTTGCCTGCTCCAAGAAAACCTGTGATCAGATCCACGGTAGTCATAATTACACCTCGTAGTTTTGTTTGAATAGATATTAATCCCTTAGGGCTTTTCAGTCAATACATAAAAGTTCTTGATAGAGGAAGTTTGTTTGGTTAAAATCATATAGTAAACGACTTTATGTCGTTTACTTTGCGCCGAGCCCGAGCAGCGAAGCTGCCTTCCTTTCGGGCGAGTGTGCATCTTTCTGCTATAGTGAACGACAACTTATTAGTGTCGTTCACTATAGTAAAGGGCATAATGATTGGAGATGTGACATGAAGAAAAAACCGGCAATACTGATACTTTTGTTTTCTTTGGTGCTGCTTTCGGGAGTGCTTGCATACAGTATGGCAAAAAATGCGGTTGACGAGAGAGTTATAGCAGATACCTTAAATGATAATGAGTTAAAGGAGACCTCAAAAGAGCCGGAGAGTCTATTGATTCCCAATCTTAGGGTGGATGAAAATGCACAGGTCTCCGTGGATCGTAACTATCTTATCTTGACGGAATATGCGGGGGAGGGGGAGCTTTCCTTTTCTTCCTTTGATGAGGAAATAGTCAGGGTGTCGGACGAGGGGATGCTTACAGGTGTGCACCCCGGGGAGACGGATGTGGCAGTGAAGCTGGCATCTGACGGAGTATACAGATCATGGTCCCAAAATGTCCATGTCACGGTGAGCGCCCCGGATATATCCAAAAGCATTTTTCTTACCTATGATGACGGACCCTCGGAAAATATCACACCGGAGCTTTTGGACACATTAAAAAGATACAATGCCCACGCGACATTTTTTATCATAGGAAATTATGCAAAGCTGTATCCGGAGATCGTTAAAAGGGCATATGATGAGGGGCATACCATAGCCATCCACACCTATACCCATGATTATCGAAAGATATACGCAAGCATAGATGCCTATATCGAAGACTTTGATGAGACGGAGGCGTTAATAGAGGAGATCACAGGCAGCCGCCCCAGATTCTGGAGGTTTCCCGGAGGCAGCAATA
>CAMOZG010000111.1 GCA_946630825.1 uncultured Lachnospiraceae bacterium | reverse complement strand
AGGCAGGGCGACTTCGGGAGCAGACCGGGTTTTGCTTACCGGAAGCACCAGGAGGTATTTGTCACCAAGATAATATTAGAGGTGGATGAAATGAGGGAAAAAATATTACATTATTTCGAAAAAAATGCCAGGATAGATCTTAAGGATCTGGCGGTGATGCTTGAGTGTGATGAAGCAGATGTATTAAACGAGCTGGAGGCAATGGAGGCTGACAGGGTGATCTGCGGATACAATACCCTGATCGACTGGGACAAAGCCGGTATCGACAAGGTCATGGCAATGATCGAGGTCAGGGTCACTCCCCAACGGGGCATGGGCTTTGACAAGGTGGCTTCACGTATATATAACTACCCTGAGGTCCGCTCCGTATACCTGATATCCGGGGGCTTTGATTTCATGGTCATCTTAGAGGGAAAGACTCTTCGGGAGGTGGCTGAATTTGTTTCCAACAAGCTTTCCACCTTAGAGTCTGTTTTGTCGACCAAGACAAATTTCATACTCAAAAAATACAAGGATTACGGAACCATAATGGTGGATGAGCCTGTGGATGAAAGGATGAAGGTGTCACTATGAAAAATCCCCTTTCACAGACCATAACAGGAATCGAACCATCAGGGATCAGGAAATTTTTTGATGTGGTAAGCGAGATGCCGGATGCCATTTCCCTGGGTGTGGGAGAGCCGGATTTTGATACTCCCTGGAGAGTCAGGGACGAGGCAATATATTCCCTGGAAAAGGGGAGGACTTTTTACACCTCCAATTCAGGACTTAAGGAGCTTAAGGAGGAGATATCCTCCTATCTTAACAGAAAATACGAGCTAAGCTATGATCCTGCCGGAGAGATATTTGTGACGGTAGGCGGCAGTGAGGCAATAGATGTGGGGCTTAGAGCCATGCTGGATCCGGGGGATGAGGTGCTGATCCCGGAGCCTTCCTATGTGTCCTACAAGCCCTGTACCATCCTTACGGGAGGAGTGCCGGTCACCATTCCTTTAAAGGCGGAAAATGAATTCAGGCTCACCGGCAAAGAGCTTTTGGAGCATATCACAGATAGGACAAAGATACTCATACTTCCCTTCCCCAACAATCCCACGGGAGCCATAATGGAGGAAAAGGATCTTGCGGAGATAGCCCGTATCGTAGAAGAAAAGGATATCTTTGTCATGACGGATGAGATCTATTCCGAGCTTACCTACGGAGACAGATCCCATGTGTCAATTGCCGCCTTTCCCGGAATGAAGGAAAGGACCATATATATAAACGGTTTTTCAAAGGCATTCGCCATGACAGGCTGGCGCTTAGGCTATGCCTGCGGACCTGCATCCATAATAGAGCAGATGCTAAAGATCCACCAGTATGCTATCATGTGCGCTCCCACCACCAGCCAGTACGCTGCGGTGGAGGCTTTAAGGTCATGTGATGATGAGGTTGCCTCCATGCGTATGGAGTACGACGACAGACGCAGATATCTGGTTCACAGACTTCGTGAAATGGGAATGGATTGTTTTGAACCCTTCGGAGCTTTTTACATCTTTCCCTCTATTCAGAAATACGGCATGAGCTCCAATGATTTTGCCGAGAGACTTTTAAAGGAAAAGAAGGTGGCAGTGGTGCCGGGGACGGCATTTGGTGAATGCGGCGAGGGATTCATCCGTATTTCCTATGCCTATTCCCTGGAAAAGCTTAAGGCTGCACTGGATCGTATAGAGGAGTTTATAGAGCAATTATGAAGTCCATGATCAATGCAAAGCAGCTCACCCATGAGTTTTTCCGCAGGGATGAGGAAGGAAATGTGGAGGGAATATCGGTGGCATTGGATCATGTGGATCTGGATGTGGCACCGGGAGCCTTTATTGCTATTTTAGGTCATAACGGTTCGGGAAAATCCACCCTGGCAAAGCATATCAATGCACTTTTAACTCCTTCGGAGGGCACCCTTTTGGTTGACGGTATGGATGTATCAGACCCGGAGCGCACCCTTTCCATAAGGGAGAGTGCAGGGATGGTCTTTCAGAATCCCGACAACCAGATCATAGCCACTGTGGTGGAAGAGGATGTGGGCTTCGGACCGGAAAATATGGGCATTCCCACCGACGAGATATGGCAGAGAGTGGAGTCGGCACTTAAGGGTGTGGGGATGTGGAAATACAGGGAGCACTCCCCCAACAGACTGTCGGGAGGTCAGAAGCAGAGGGTGGCAATAGCCGGAGTCATGGCAATGGAGCCCAAGTGCATTATCTTAGACGAGCCCACAGCCATGCTGGATCCCGGCGGCAGAGCCGAGGTTCTGCAGGTGGCTCATGAGCTTAACAGGAAAAAGGGCATCACCATTATCCTCATTACCCATTATATGGAGGAAGTGGTGGATGCGGACTATGTCTATGTGATGGAAAAGGGACATATCATTATGGACGGAACTCCCAGAGAGATCTTTTCCAGAGTGGATGACCTGATAGCCCACAGACTGACGGTGCCACAGATCACGCTTTTGGCACACCGGCTTAAAGCTGCCGGACTGGATATACCCGAGGGAATACTGACACGGGAGGAACTCATAAAAGCCTTATGTCCATAATATTAGATCATGTAACATACACATACAGCGAAAAGACCGCCTATGAGATAAAGGCTTTGGATGATGTGAGCCTGTCCATTAAGGATGGGGAATTTATCGGCATAATAGGTCATACCGGCTCGGGAAAATCCACCCTGGTGCAGCACCTAAACGGGCTGCTTCGTGCTACCTCAGGTACCATATACTATAACGGTCAGGATATCTACGACAAGGATTTTAACCTGAAAAACATGCGGACCAAGGTTGGAATGGTATTTCAATATCCTGAGCACCAGCTTTTTGAGACCACTGTTTTTGAGGATGTGAAATACGGTCCCAAAAATCAGGGGCTGTCGGATAAGGAGGCTACCAACAGAGCCTATGATGCTTTAGCAGATGTGAATTTTCCTGATGAATACTTTGACCAGTCTCCCTTTGAACTGTCCGGGGGACAGAAAAGACGGGCTGCCATAGCAGGGGTTTTAGCAATGGAGCCGGAGGTTTTGATCTTAGATGAACCTACGGCGGGGCTGGATCCAAAGGGACAGAGGGATATCTTAAATCTCATCAGACGGATGCATGAAAGCTCCGGCAGGACCATCATACTGGTGTCCCACAGTATGGAGGATGTGGCAGAATACGTGGATCGGATAATCGTGATGGATGAGGGCAGGGTATTTTTGGATGGTGCCCCGGACTACGTTTTTTCACATACAGACCTACTTGAAGAAAAGGGCCTGGCTGTTCCGCAGGTTACCTACCTTATGGAGGAGCTTAGGGCAAAGGGGATCCCCATAGAGGGACAGCCCACCACCCTTGAGATGGCTGAGAAGGAGATACTGAGACTTCATAAGGCGGGAGTTTTTTAACAGATGTTTAGAGAGATCACATTGGGGCAATACTATCCGGCGGATTCCGTTTTGCACAGACTGGATCCCCGGGTCAAGCTTTTTGCCACCCTAATCTATATTATCGTACTTTTTATAGCGGAAAAACCGATCCCCTTTCTGGTTATTACCGCAGCTCTTATTGCGGTGATCGTAATGTCAAAGGTGCCTTTTTCCTATATGGTAAGGGGACTTCGGGGCATTGTCATGCTTTTAGTGATAGCAGGGGTATTTAATCTTTTCATGACTCCGGGGATAGTGGTATATAAGATCGGACCCTTTGAGATATCGGATATAGGACTGAAAAATGCCATCATTATGGTGGTAAGGATGGTGTATCTCATCATAGGTACATCTTTGATGACACTGACCACCACCCCCAATCAGCTGACGGACGGACTGGAGAGAAGTCTAAGGCCCTTATCCCGTCTGGGAGCGCCGGTGCATGAGATCTCTATGATGATGTCCATAGCCCTCAGATTTATTCCCATATTAGTGGAGGAAACGGACAAGATCATGAAGGCGCAGATGGCAAGGGGAGCGGATTTTGAAAGCGGCGGACTCATAACCCGGGCAAAGGCAATGGTGCCCATATTGGTGCCACTTTTTGTATCAGCCTTCCGGAGAGCTTCGGATCTGGCTATGGCTATGGAGGCACGGTGCTATCATGGAGGAGAGGGAAGGACAAAGATGAAGCCCCTCACCTATAAAGCTTCAGACAGGGTAGCTTATGTTCTGATAATGGCATTTTTAGTGGCGGTGGCGGTCTTATCCCTGATCTGAAGTCAGTCACAGTTTTGGAAACCGGTATACTACGGGATCGGGACCGGACGGGTTTTGGGCAGATGATCAGAGGTGGAAACAAATGTATGAGATGAAAATGAGAGTGGGTCTGGATGATGTGGGCATAAATGGTGCCATGACCTGTGAAGCCATGCTTAGGGCAATGGTAAACTGTGCCTCCTTTCATACCCAGGATCGGGTGTATGACATTCTTGAAATGGCAGAAAACCACAGAGGCTGGTTTGTGGTATCCTGGCAGGTCAGGATACATAAGGAGCCTAATCTTTGTGACAGGCTTACGGTAAGGACCTTCCCCTATGAATTTTCGGGCTTTATAGGCAAGCGCCATTTTGGAATTTATTCGGAGGATGGGGAGACTTTGGTAAGTGCCAATTCCCTTTGGACCTGGATGGATATTGAAAAGGCGAGACCCGTAAGGATCCCCGAGGAATACAAGGAGCTTTTCGGTATAGATGAACCTCCCACGGAGGAGTGGCCGGGGCGGAAACTTGCTGTTCCTGAGGATATGAAAACAAATTACGGCTTTAAGGTGGAACCCATGTTTTTGGATACCAATGGCCATATGAACAATTCCTACTATGTGGCGGCTGCGGAGAAATGCCTGGGGGAGGATGCAGTGCCAAAGGCATTTTATGTGGAGTACAGAAAGCAGGCAAAGTCAGGGGATGAGGTGACTGTACAAAGCTCTTCGGATAATGGTACAGTGACTCTTTGTGACAGCGAAGGCGATATTTATTCAGTGGTGAAATTTGAATGTTAGAAGTAGGCAGATATGCAGAGCTTATCATAGAAAAAAAGGTGGAATTCGGGGTATATCTTAAGGAAGCCGAAGGAGGAAAGCCCGACGGCAAAGGGGAATACCATGTGCTGCTTCCAAAGGCGCAGGTTCCAGAAAATGCCCGTCCGGGGGATACTGTCCGGGTGTTTTTATACAGGGATTCCGACGACAGGCTTATTGCCACCACCGCAGAGCCTAAAATAGTTTTGGGAGAGGCAAAGGTCCTTTTAATAAAACAGATCACAAAGATCGGTGCCTTCCTGGACTGGGGTCTGAGCAAGGATCTTTTTTTACCCTATGCCCAGATGGTGGGAAAGCCCAGGGCAAACGACAGTGTTTTGGTCAGGATGTACACTGACAAAAGCGGCAGGCTTTGTGCCAGCATGAAGCATATCTATGAGTGCCTTTCCACCCGGTCACCCTACAGTATCGGTGACGAGGTGACGGGAAGGATATATGAGTTTGGGCATGATTTCGGCACCTATGTGGCGGTGGATGACAGGTATTCTGCCATGATCCCCAGACATGAAAGCGTGGAGGGCTATCGTATAGGAGACGAGATCCACGCCAGGGTGGTAAATGTTCTTTCCGACGGGAAGCTGGATATATCACTCAGGGAGAAAGCCTATATCCAGATGGGTGAGGATGCAGAGTCCCTTATGGCGCTGATCGAGGCATATGCGGGAGTGCTGCCCTTTACGGAAAAGGCTTCACCGGAGGTGATAAAGCGGGAGACCGGCTTGTCAAAGGCTGCATTTAAAAGGGCTGTGGGCAGATTATATAAGGAGCACAGGATCGATCTTACTGACGGTAAGATCAGAAAAGTGGAGCCGGGCTCTGAATAGTTACAGAAAATATATTAAAGGATAAAGGAGGAAGATATGAAACAGATTATTTCAACAGATTTGGCACCCCAGGCTATCGGGCCTTATTCACAGGCAACAATAGTGGGAAATACCCTGTACACTTCGGGAGTTATACCGGTGGATCCGGCTACGGGAGAGATACCGGAGGGAAGTGTGGCTCAGGCGACCCAGGCTTTTACCAATATCAAAAAACTTATTGAGGCAGCAGGCTCATCTATGGATAAGGTAATAAAGACCACGGTCTTCATCAAGGAAATGGATGATTTTGCCGCCATAAATGAGGTATACGGCAGATTCTTTCAGGAGCCCTATCCATGCCGCAGCTGCGTGGAGGTGGCACGTCTGCCCAAGGATGTAATGTTAGAGATAGAAGCAATATGTGAGATATAAAAAAGATCCGGCCCGGTGGGTCGGATCCTTTTCTTTAGACTGACATGTCAAAATTGCCTCCGATATTTGGGTCTAAGGAGGGAGCCGGAGTGGGGGCGCTGTTCATAAGTGCTGCCACCTCTGCGCCTTCCATTTCCATGTTATCCATCTGCATGCCCATAACAGCATATCCTACTTCTGTAAGAGCCTGGGACTGGGACATAAGTGTTGCAATGTTTGCAATGCTTGTAACATCCATATTACCATCTCCTTATTCTACTCTACTGCCTGTCATGGGATCCTCCCCCAGGCAAATGGGGAGAAAAATCCATTTCTGTATCTCTTATCGGATAGGGTTCTGTAATAATTAACCCCTTTTGAAAAATTTTTATGATTTTTTTCCTATAAAGTAGGGAAGTGCCACAAAACAGATGCCTCCCACCATATTTCCGGCGGTCACGATCAAAAGATTATAGAGCCATCCTCCCAGGGTGACTGCTTCTGTCATGGGTCGAAGGAGGGCAATGGTTAAAAGGGTCATATTTGCCACACTGTGCTCAAAGCCTGTGGTGATAAAGGCAAAGAGACACCAGAAGATCATGATAAGCTTTGCCGCCTCGTTTTGAAGCTTAAAGCCTGACCATACAGCCAGACACACCAGAAAATTACAAAGGATCCCCCGGGTGAAAAGTGCCGGGGCGGATGCGGTCATTTTTGTAAGTGCCGCAGATGCCATAAATTCTCCTACAGCTCCCTCACCCAGACCGGTGAAGTGATATATCACAGCTAAAAGTATACCGCCTGCCAGATTTCCGAGCCAGCAGACTATCCACAATCTGATACAGTCAGATATCCTGACACGTCCATCCAATGCTCCGGCAGCCATTACCAGATTGTTGCCTGTAAAAAGCTCTGCTCCGCAGACAACCACCAGGGACAGAGCCACGCCAAAGGACAGACCCATGATGATGCGGACAGCCGGTGAGCCTGACATGAGGCCTCCTGCGGTAAAGGCAAGGAGCACGCCGAAGCCTATGTATATACCTGCCAGCATGGATAAAATAAAGTAACCCACAGGATTTTTTGTCAGATAATCCCGTTTTGCAACAGCCGCATTTGCAACTGAGTCGTAGTTTTCCGAAAACATAATACATACCTCTTTTTGTTGGTGAAAATTGTGTCTGTGAAATTGTATTATACCACAAATCCGTTACGATTACATGGTTTTGTACATTGAAGT
>CAMOZG010000110.1 GCA_946630825.1 uncultured Lachnospiraceae bacterium | reverse complement strand
GCGGACTTGGTGATGCATATCTGCAAAATGCAATGGAGCAAAATAAAATAGACCGGTCCCAGACCTCTGCCGAGGCTGCAAAAAGGACGGCAAGCGGATTGTCAAAAGAGTCCACCCGGGAAGAAATGACCGAGGCGGCAAAGTCCTTTGAAAGCTATTTTGTGGAACAGATCCTTAAAGAGGTCAAGGATTCTGTAAATCTGTTTGGAGATGATGCGGATACCACCTCATCCATGACATCTGACTATTATCTGGATGCCACCATAGGGACCTTGGCAAAGCAGCTTGTGGACGAATACGGAGACAGCTTTACAGAGGATATGGTGGATCAGATGATGAGAAATTACGGAGTGCCTCCCGAGACTGCCTCCTCTGCCGAGACAACCGAAACAGAAGAGACAGCCACGGAAACACCCGCTGTAGATCCTGTTAACTGAAACGGTATACAGTTCTTGACTTTGCAATTTCGTTTGCGGCTATGACGGGCTGCTCAAAAGAGGGGATGTTGATGGCGTTGGGGAAAAACTGAGTCTCTAATGCCACACCTCCATTCTTTACAAAATTTATCTTACCCTTCATAATTTCACCGGGATCTATGAAGTTTCCTGTGTATACCTGGATCCCCGGGAGGCTGGTATAAAAATCCATCCTGCGTCCGGAAGCCGGGCTTTCAAGATATCCTGCAAAAAACACATCCATGCCATTGGTTGAAAATTCATCTTCTATGGTGTCCTGATTTAAGCACCAGTTATGATCATATCCTCCGGAGAAATTCAGCATATCATAATCATCATTGATCCGATCCCCGATAAGCTTTGCTTCTGTAAAATCCATGGGAGTGCCTGCCACATCCCTGATCACTCCATCAGGTATGGACTCTGAGTCTGCATAGGTGTAACTGTCGGCATCCACCATCAGTTTGTGCTCTAATATGGTGCTTCCGTCCAAACCGTTGAGATTGAAATAGCTGTGATTGGTGGGATTGAAAATAGTATCCTTATCACTCTTTCCGGTATAATCCAGGATCAGTGCATTGTCGTCTGTAAGTGTGTAGGTTACGGTGATATGGCAGTTGCCGGGGAATCCCATTTCCATATCAGGGCTGTCATAGAAGAAGGTGATGGAATTTTCTTCTTCATTTTCAACCTCCCAGATCTTCTTGGCAAGGGTCTCACTTCCCGAGTGAAGATTGTTGTGACCGTTGTCATTTTTTTCTATCTCATAATGCACTCCCCCAAGATCAAAGGCGGCGCCGCCGATCCTGTTGGCATTTCTGGCAACGGTGCAGCCATAGTAGGGACTGTTGTTGAAATAATCCTTTATGTCTTCGTAGCCAAGGACCACATCACAGCCGTCGGGCAGAATAAGCTTGTGCAGATTGGCTCCGAAATTCAGTATCTCTGCAGTCATACCGTTATTGTTTTTTATCTGATAGGCTATTATCTCCCGACCGTCTGTTGTTACACCTGTTTTTCTGTTCATTTTAAACCTCCCAAAAACTGTATCGCTTAATGGACTTTTTTTACGTTTGTTATTATAATATATCATATGGCCAAACAAAAGAAGAAAAAAACTAAAAAGCAGAAGGCTTGGAGACTCATAAGGATACAGATCTTCCTTATCGCCCTGGTGCTTTTGGGACTGGGGTATTATTTTTTGGGAGGATCAGCCACCAAGGTTGCCGAGATGAAAAAGGAGGCGGAGCATCTGGTGGCTGCCTCATCCGTGGATACCTTTCGTACCAGTGAGACCAGTGAGGTATATGATGTCAACGGCAAGGTTATTGCCAGAGTCAAGGGCGAACGTGATGTGTACTATCTGCCCATAGACGAGATCCCGGTCTATGCCAGACAGGCAATGGTGACTATTGAGGATAAAAAGTTTTATTCCCACCATGGCATAGATTATCGTGCGGTCGTCAGGGCTGTGATCGCCATGATAGAAAATGGCAAAGTCACCCAGGGCGCCAGCACCATTACCCAGCAGCTTGCCAGGGATGTTTTTTTGTCTCAGGATCGGACCTGGGAGAGAAAAATAGAGGAAATTTACATAGCCTATGAATTAGAGAAAAAATATTCCAAGGATCAGATTCTGGAATTTTATATGAACAACATATACTTTAAAAACGGGTACTATGGTATAGAGGCGGCAGCACAGGGGTATTTTTCAAAAAGTGTGGGGGAGCTGTCCTTGTCGGAGGTGGCTTTTTTATGCGCCATACCCAATAACCCCACCTACTATGACCCTCTGACTCATTTTAAGCGCACCATGAAACGCCGCAACAGGATCCTAAAGCAGATGATGGAGGACCGGGTCATTTCCCAAAAGACCTATGAGACGGCAAAAAAGGAAAAGGTGGAGCTTTTAACCACCGAGATCAAAAAACGCAACTTTGTGGAGACCTACACCTACTATTCTGCCACCAGGATACTCATGGCTTTGGATGGTTTTGAATTTAAGACCAGTTTTGAGGACGCTGAGGAGGAGCAGGCTTATAATAAAGCCTATGAAGAAGCCTATGATGCAGCCAACTCCAAGCTTTTTACCGGAGGCTACAGGATATATACCTCCTTTGACCTGTCCATGCAAAGAGATCTTCAAAGTGCGGTGGATGACGGACTGGCTGCATTTACAGAGACCGGAGAAGACGGGATATACACCCTGCAGGGAGCGGCGGTCTGCATAGATAATGTGACGGGTCTGGTGAGAGCCATGGTTGGGGGCAGAGCCCAAAAGGTCAGCGGCTACACCCTTAACCGTGCCTATCAGAGTTACCGCCAGCCCGGAAGTGCCATTAAGCCTGTCCTTATCTATACCCCGGAATTGGAAAGGGGATATACGGCAGACACCATGGTGGAGGATACGGAAATCGAGGACGGTCCTTCAAATGCAGACGGATATTATGAGGGGAAGATCACCTTAAGAAAGGCTGTGGAAAAATCCAAAAACACAGTGGCATACAAGCTTTTGGATGAGCTGACACCTGAGGTGGGACTGTCCTATCTGGAGGCCATGAATTTTGCAAGACTTGACAAGGATGACAACAGGCTTTCCATTGCCCTCGGAGGCTTTACAAGAGGAGTGTCACCTTTGGAGATGGCAAAGGCCTATGCCACTTTGGAAAATGACGGAAAGTACAGAGATCCGGGATGTATAATAAAGATCACCGGTGCAGACGGAAATCTGATCTACCAGGCGGATCAGACTGAGGCGGTCATATATAAGACAAATGCTGCCCGTGCCATGACAGATATACTCGAGGGAGTTTTGACAGAGGGTACCGGAAAGGGACTTGGCATATCCCAGATGCCCTGCGCCGGAAAGACGGGAACCACCAATGATAATAAGGACGGCTGGTTTGTGGGTTATACCAGATACTATACCACCAGTGTGTGGGTGGGATATGACCAGCCTAAAAAGCTTCCGGGGCTGACAGGGGCATCCTATCCCGGCGAGATATGGCACAACTTTATGGAGCATGCCCATGAAGGACTTACACCTCTGGCGTTTTTGGATCCCACAGAGATCATGGATACCAATGAGTATGAGGTGACAGAGGAGTCGCTTTTTGATACGCCGGATGAAGAGATAGGTGAACCGGACGGAAGCTATGATGAAAACTATGAGCCGCCGGAGGAATCCGAAGGCGCCGGTACGGATGAAGCCGGAGATGCCGTTACAGATGAAGCGGGGGATGTGTTTACACTTGAATGAAGGGATACCGTCAGCGAAGAATGAGCGCTACGGGATCGGGTCCGTACGGACCTGGATAGATAATAACTTGCACTATTTAGAGGAGAATCACAATGAAGGAACTTAAATGCAGAAACTATGCACACAGAGGCTTTTCCGGAGAATACCCGGAGAATACCATGATCGCTTTTGAAAAAGCCATAGAGGCCGGATGCGAGGGTATTGAGATGGATGTCCATTTTACAAAGGACAAAAAGCTGGTGATCATCCATGATGAGCTTATTGACAGGACCTCTGACGGCAAGGGCTTTGTAAAGGATCATACCTATGAGGAGCTTTTGAAATACGATTTTTCCTATACCTTCGGGGACAAGGTTGGGCGCTGCACCATCCCCACCTTAGAGGAATTTTTTGAACTGGTCAAAGACAAAGACATTATGATAAATATTGAGCTTAAGACCGGGATATTTCCCTATGAGGGCATTGAGCAGGCTACCTATGACATGATACAAAAGTACGATATGCGTGATAAGGTGGTGATATCCTCCTTTGGCCATGCCTCCGTAATGAAGATGAAGGAGATCGATCCGGGTATCAAATGTGGATTTTTGACTGAGACAGGGATACTTGATGTGGGAGAATATATAAAAAGCCATGGTGTGGAGTGCTATCATCCCCTTTTTGCCATGCTTTTAAATGCGAAGCTGGTGGAGGATATCCGCTCCCATGGTCTGGAGATCAACACCTGGACAGTAAATGAAGAGCCGTATATTGAGATGCTCTGCGACCTGGGAGTAGAGGGAATAATCGGAAACTATCCCGATCGTACAGCCAGGGTTTTAAAGAGAAAGGGACTCAGATAAAACAGGTGGCTTTTTTGGGCTTAGTATGGTAAAATATAGGTTGGCATTTTGCCTACTAATGAATGCGTTTCGGACAGATCGGAGACATATTTATGTCGGGGATATCTTTTGTTGCACCGGATGCCAGGGTTCTTCTGGCAGACGATAATGAGATGAATGTTAAGGTGGCTTTAGGACTTTTAGAGCCCCTTCATATGAAAATAGATGTGGCTGTCAACGGACAGGAGGCCTATGATATGGCTAAAAGCAGCCACTATGATCTGATATACATGGATCAGATGATGCCGGTGATGGATGGCACTACCTCCGCAGGACTTATCAGAGGGGAGGAGGATGAACATCTTAAAAAGGTTCCCATTATCGCCCTGACTGCCAATGCCATTCCAGAAGCCAGAGCCAGATGTGCGGACTGTGGGATGACGGATTTTTTGGCAAAGCCAGTTAAGCCGGATGAGATAATCGACATGACAAAAAAGTGGCTTCCCGCAGAGCTTATAAAAGAGCAGGATGGGTCTGTCGAAGCTGATATATCAGAGGATACTGATGCGCTGCCGCAGATTCCCGGATTGTCCACCGAGGATGGGATCAAGTATTCCGGATCTGCCCAGATGTGGCTGTCCCTTTTGGGGGACTATTACAATATGATGGATGTGAAATCCCAGCTTATAAGAGACTGTGTCAGAGATGGGGATATCAGACGGTATACAGTTGAGGTTCACGCCCTTAAAAATACTTCCCGTATGATCGGCGCCGAAGAGCTGTCCAAGGAGTTTTACGAATTGGAAAAACTTGGCAATGCTGATGACGTGGAAGCTATTGGCGCCAGGACTGAGGGAGTTTTGGCTCACATGGAAGCCTATAAGGATGACTTAAAACCTTTTTCAAAGGCTTCCGGCAGTAAACAGACTGTGGGGATCGAGGAGATTAAAGCCAGATTAAAGGAGATATATGACGCAATGGATTCCTTTGACCTGGATGGGGCAGATGAGGCTATGAAGATCTTGGATTCATATGAGATACCGGATGGCATAACAGGCAGGATAGAGAGACTCCGTGCCTATGTGGCGGATGTAGCCATGGAGGATGTTATGTCTCTGACTGGGGAATTATTGGAAGAATTATAGGTTGGGTAAGCTATGAGAAAAGCGAGAGAGCAATTACTTTATGTTACGGAAGGTAAAAGCTATCTGGACGTTTCAGTGAGAGATAACCTGAAGGATGCGGGTTATATCGTTACCGAGATATCCAGTTCAAACTGTGAGGATATAGCTGCTACTTCATCCATGGAGAATGCGGTGGTGATGCTCATTCATCTGGATGAGGAGCTTTTGAAAAATCAGGAGACCCTTGTTTTTATTAGGGATACGGCTATCGAACATGATGTGCCTCTGTTCCTTTTGGGTCAGGTGGAGCATATCGGTGTATTTAAAAAGGTCATGCCCAAGCAGATGATCAAAAACACCTTTGAAAGACCCATTGATATCAAGGATGTGATCGCCGGCATTGATAATTACGTTGAAAAGTTTGGTCACCAGAAGAGAAAGAATATTCTCATTGTGGATGATTCGGGACCGTTTTTAAGAAGTGTCAGAGACTGGCTGGAAGGCAGATACCAGATCACTTTGGCAAATTCGGGAGCTATGGCTATTAAGTCCATGTCCAAAAAGCTTCCTGATCTGATCCTTTTGGATTATGAGATGCCTGTGGTGGATGGCAAGATGGTTTTGGAGATGATCCGCTCCGAGCAGGAATTTGCCAACATCCCTGTTATATTTCTGACAAGTAAAAATGACAAGCAGAGTGTAATAGACGTTATGAAACTCAAGGCAGACGGATATCTTTTAAAGACCATGCAGCCAAAAGAGATAATCCGTGCCATAGATGAACATTTTGAAAGAGAAAAGGCTGCCTGGTCAGCCGAGGGAGTCTGACAGATGGAAAACAGAGAAAATGCAGAGGTATCCCGACTGGTTTCGGACATATTAAAGGACTATGAAAAGGAACGTGATGTGGACAAGATGCTGGTATTTAACCAGCCGGACAGAAGAGCCATAAAGACCATTTCACAAAAGCTTCTCAGGATAATTTTTCCGGGATATTACAGGGATCAGGTATATAAAAGCTACAACTTAGAGGGAAACCTGACGGTGCTGATAGAGGATGTGCTTTATAACCTAAGCAAGCAGATCGCCATAGTTTTAAAATATGACTCCGTGGATGGCAAGGGAGGTAATTGGCCCTGTGAGTGTGATTCCCTTAAGGGAGTACCTGCAGATGAGGTAAAGATTGAGGAGCAGGCATATTGCCTGGCTCTTACTTTTTGTCACAAAATACCTCAGATCCGGGAATATGTGGATACCGATCTGCAGGCAACATTTGAGGGCGATCCTGCGGCATATAACAAGGACGAGATCATCTTAAGCTATCCGGGTCTGATGGCAACAACCATAAACCGGCTGGCTCATGAGCTGTTTTTGCTCAATGTGCCTTTGATACCCAGGATGATGACGGAATATGCCCACGGCGCCACAGGGATAGATATACATCCCGGCGCCACCATAGGAAAGTATTTTTTCATTGACCATGGTACTGGAGTGGTGATAGGATCCTCCACCATTATCGGGGATCATGTAAAGGTTTACCAGGGTGTTACATTGGGAGCGCTGTCCACCAGCGGCGGTCAGGCTTTGCACGGGACAAAGCGGCATCCCACCATTGAGGACTATGTGACTATTTATTCGGGAGCATCTATTCTTGGAGGAGAGACTGTGATAGGAAGTCACTCTGTGGTGGGTTCCAATGCTTTTATTACGAAGTCGATACCTGAGGGCACCAGGGTCAGTATTAAGAATCAGGAGCTTCAGTTTAAGGGGAAAGATGGGAGTATCATAGAGTTGTCGGATACCGCCCAGGGCAGTGCGTGGTACTATAATATATAGTATGGCAGTGCGTCCAGATGGATCTGCTGAAGTTATCGAGACCTTTAAGCGAGAGCGTTCCGAGAATCCGTCGTACAGCCGTTAGGCAGACGACTT
>CAMOZG010000109.1 GCA_946630825.1 uncultured Lachnospiraceae bacterium | reverse complement strand
ATGGCATCCATCAAAGCCTTTTCTTTGTCCCGGAAGTCGTTTTCTTTTTTATTCTTTTCTTTCCCTTCCAGGTTCCCGTCAGATACTCCCAGATCGCGCAGCTTTTTTAAGACATCATTTACTTTTTCCTGTTCGCTTACGATCCGCTCCCTGATCTTTTTATCCTCAATGAGATCAGGATCCATGTTGTTGTCCTTGTTAAGTCCCACACTCTGACACAACAGGGAGATCATGGAAACATGAGCCGCAAACTCACCGAAAAGGTTTGCTTTTTTCACAATTTGCGCATCTGCATCATTCCCATTATCTTCTGCATCCTGAGGGTTTTCTTCAAACTTCTTAAGGGAAGCTTCTATCTTTTCGTATTCCTCAATAAATCCCGCGCTCTGGGATGTCTGGCGTACCGCCGCAGAAAGCTTGTCCCAGCTCACACTGCCGGTAAATGCCTTTTTATTGGGGACATAGCCCTGCAGCGCGGAATAAAAATGTGATGCATCACCATCCGAGGTGATATTGTTTTCCATGAGGTAAAAGACCAAAAGCTGCTGCTGGGGCGGCATCTGAACCACCCGAAGTGCCAAGGCATTTTGGGATTTTTCGATCACCTTTGATTTCCGGTTATACCAGTGATTTTCCGAGGCATGGCGCAAAAGCCAGGACTGCACCAGACGAAGTCCCTCCTTTTGCTCCTCATTCATGCCGCCCCCGGCCTCGTCTGCGCCGGCTTTTTTGATCTTGGTCTCCTCCTTTAGATCCTCGTCCTCCTGCATGTGATCAGCCACATCTTTTTCAAGGAAATCATGATCGGCTTTATCGTAGAGACCGGCTTTATACTGGTCATACATAAGCATGAGATTTTTTACTTTTTCACTCTGACTGCCGGGCTGACCTGAATTTCTGTACCTTTGGATGTCCTTTTCCATCACGTCAAAGAACACCTTGTAATGGAGCCACTTTTCTCCGCCGTCCCGGAGTTTGTCTGCGTTTTCCACCATCTCAAAACCGGCAAAGCCGTCGGCGATCTTTTCTATCTCGTGCTCCGGAGTGCCCCTTTTATTCAGCTTTTCCTCTTTCTTCTCCTCCTGCTCGCCATCAAAGGAAGCTTTGGCAGACTTTTTATCCTTGACCTCACAGTTTTTGAGCTTTATTAATGTCTCATAGTAGCGGATCAGCTCCATATTGCGATCCTTTTTCTCATACTCACTGAGAAGCTCTTTTTTCAACTCCTTGTAGGAGAGATTCTGCATCTCCTCCCCGGGTATCAGGGTGTAGTACTTATTGGACATGAGCTGTCCCTGCAGATCATAGAAGTGCCTGATCTCCTGCAGGGTCTTGAACTGGGCTTCATACCCCTTTACATCCTCTTCGGTCAAATTGTCGAGACAACTTAGCTTTTGCTGGATCTCCCCGTAATTTTTCACGAGAAACTCATCTGCCTTTTCTCCCTTTTTCTTTGAGAAAAGGGAGTCAAGGAGATTTTTATCCTGCGCCATCTTCTTAAAATCAACAAGGTCGTTTGCGATATTGCTCCTGCTTTGCTTTTCCCGAAACTCCTGCTGAGCGTTTATGAATTCTTTACTTCTATCAAAATTCTTTTTTGATTCCTTTAACCGGTTTGAGCGTTTTACCGGGTCTGAGGGCATCTTGACCCCAAGATTTTTATGGGCTTCCTTTACTTCTTCTGCCGTGGGGGGAACCAGCTTTTCCTCTTCGATAACCTGGACTTCCTCCAGATTTACCTGAATCTGTTCATCCAGGTTCTGCTCCACCTGATCTTCCACCGGTGCAAAAGAGAAACGAGCCTGATCCTGCATATTCATCATATCGAATTCAGGCATCAGGGGCATGGTTTCCTGTAATGTCTTACTCCGTTTCAGTTCTCCATACTGATCCATATATTTACCTCCCCTTAAGCCTCAGCCTCTGAGCCGGAATCTGTGGCAAGTTCCAAAACCTCAGCCATGGTGGCTTCTCCACGAATCAAAAGAAGCAGGTAACCTGTCATGCGATCCGCTGTAAAGTAGGCAGCGTCAAATGCCGCCATCATCTCTTCAAACTGCTGATCCTCCGATAGGTTTGCCATAATGGGCACAGTGAGCTTGTAGGCAAGGGTGCGATCCTTTTCTCCGCCTATGACAAAGGCGCCAAAGGGCAGTGCGAAATTAAGCCTGGCAATGGTGGCAGCCAGCTCCTCCACATAGAATTCCGGTACAAGGTCTGTGATGGTGTAGATAACGGAAAAGTAAAGCACATCCTCGGAGGGTATGGGCATAAACAGATACTCTCCGAGCACACCCACAAGATCCGAGGAAAAGCCCGTATGTATCCCCCGGAGGATATCCATATCCGATTTTAGTTCTTCATGGTCAAAGATACTGCAATCCTCCACATCCTCATAGTCCGCAAATTCCTCCTCAAGCCTCTTTAAAAGTGCCAGTTTTTTTTCTTCAAAACTCATAATGACCCCCTTAAATTAATCTTATGTACTTTATAGTTTCTCTAATTGGTTTCTTAAAAATTCTTCTCCGGATTCATCCTTTTTGCGAAGCTTCATGACCATGTCGCAGGAATAACCCATTTTACCCAGGGCATCCGAAATGTCCCCGGTAAACATCCGAAGAGGACCCATCTCCTCCACGGTGGTGAGGGTGATAAACTCCTTTTCCCCCACCCTGTAGGTCTCACAGCCATCTATCATCTGCGAGGCAAGGACGGCGGAAAAATCACTTATATTCTCTGCATCTGTTTTTATATAGATCAGGCTCTCCGGTTCGTACTGTCCGTTTTGGATCTGCTCCTTTATAATATCCAGACTGCGTCCGTTTTTAAAGCCACTCTCCTTGTCCAGATAGCGACATTCATTCATGATCACCCCGTAGAGGAGGGTGTAGCCTATGGCAAAGCCCGGCACCGCCAGATAGTAGGGTGTAAACACAGATATCACCAGACCGCAGACGGTTGGAATGAGAAAGGGCGCTATGGAGAAAAACTTCATGTCGTTAAGCTTTCGGCTTTTGTGGATGATAAGCTCTATGATGGCACCGAAAAACATGGCGTACTTGATGAGATAGACTATATCGTAGATCGCTGCCTCGTGGTACTCTATATTTCCGTCATACCAGTAAAATATCCCCGTAAAAGCATTGATAAGATCCAAAACCAAAAACACCAATGCAGGTGCCGTAAACTTCACCCAGTTTCTCTTGATATGATCTGCGCTGTGATAGACTCTGTAATTTACATATATAAGCCAGCCAAAGATCAGCATATCAATGGCGATCTCCAGCCCTGACTGCAGGACTACAGCCAAGATGTTACTCCCGGATATCACATGATAGATCATCCCATACAAAATACTGCTAAGTACCGCCATCAGAACGACCGGCAAAAGCAAAAGCCGAAACAACACTCCTTCCGTCTTTTGTATCAGAGTGTTTCTTTTTGACAGTATAAAAAGCCCGCAAAGCAAAATGCAGGATATGATATTGGCGTAAAGTGTAACCGTAAATTCGTTGTAGTTATTCATGCGTTATCTCCCCCAGGGTTTCCTAAACCGGTTTCGCTCCTGACTCCATCTTTGCCGTATTGAAATCATTCAGCTGCACATTATTCAGACCTTTGAACTTATCTGAAACCGCCGCCTGCGTACTACCGTCTCGATTTATCTTGAGCCTGAACCTGTCTGCATAAGATGTACCCGTATCAGTATAACCATTTTCAGTGAACTTTAAATTAGGGATGGTCTTGTCCACGAAGACGGTTCTCTTCTCGAGCCACTCAAACTCCTTTGGATGTTCCGCTTTATACTCTGCCACTCCCTTTTGTATAGCCGGTATCTTGGATGAAACGATATTTGAATAGAACAGAGTATTTCCGGAATTCACTGTATACTCTTCATTTTTAAGATAATAATCTTCTGTCTTCATCTCATCCGTAATCTCCGGAAGCATCTCATACAGTTCCGCCAGATATTCCTTGATCCCTCTGGTCAAAGCCGCATCATCCTTATTCTTTAATGCATTGATCATCTGCTGGTTTTTAAAGTATTGCTTCATATCCTCCTTTGTTGCAAAATCACCGTTGTCCGTATATTTAACACGTTTAAGAAGAGGCCCTGTGATCTGGCGTCCCAGTTGTCCTTTGTCAAATCCATCTCCGCCTTCCTTTTTATACTTATCTAAGATAGCCTGTTCATCCTTACTTTCTATCTCTAATCTGTCCTGATTCTGACGCTGATAATCATGGTAGATGATACTTCCCCATTTTTCGTCAAAATCGGGATAATGGATCTTTTGCCTGCTGATAAAGGACTGTACCTTTGTTTCTTTTGCCTCTTCTGATTCCACCGGCGGTTCGTATTCTTCGATCTGCTTTTTGATATAGTCTTCCTCTGCCTTCTGCCTTGCCTTCTTCTTTTCCTCCTTGTCCTCGATTTTAGACGTCTTAGACCAATGTTTCATTGCCATATCCTTCATGTCATTTTCAAGGAGCTTACGCTCGTTTATAATGTTTAGCATGTTTCCATTGATCTCATCTTCGATACTGACGATCTGTTCTCTGGTCAGGTCACCTCTGGTATTGAGAAGGATGTTAAGCTTTTCTGTTCTTTCACCCAAAGACTTCACGTATGCAATCTTTCTGAACAGGTTTGCACTTTCGAAACTCTGTGGCTCATATTCCTTTACATGAGCCAAAGCTCTGCTCATTAAAGTCTTGTGAGTATGTGCACTCTGACTCTCTGCCCCTAACTCAATATCCTTTATCAGCTCATCATTGTATATGGTGCCGCCGGTCATAAGTGCTTCATCCAGGTCAACTGTCTTGTTAAGTTCCTCATTATACAGGTTCTTTCTATCGTTCAAAATCAGCATACCGGAAATTGCTGCCTTGACCATCATATTATCAATGACGATCAACTTATCATCAGCAATACCCTCAATTTTCTTGTCGGCTATATAGGTGATACTGCTGACAGGTCTCTTGGTTTTGGATTTTGCCATAGCCTCTTCATAATCTCTTATCCTGTATTCCTGTGTTTCATCACTTATGGCATTTTGCATATATTCAAAGTGTTCCTGATATTCCAGGAACTTCTCCGTATTATCGTCCCCAAACTGTTCTCCTTCTGTACTAATGCCGTTGCTTTGCCAAAATGCATTATATACACCTGCCGCCTTTAACATCAAATCCCTGGTAGCTTTTAACTTTTTTCTCACCGTATCGGGAAGAGACTCCACATATGCCGCATTTACCCTGTCATTCTGAAATATAAGCTGATATTGGTTATAAAAAATATTGACCTCATACACCTGCTTAATATGAGACATCATGTACTTTGGCGTGAGCATTTCCGGCGTCAATTTAAAGTCTAAGTACTTTTGTATGATGGGATTTAATACCTCGGCTCTGTCTGCAGGTACGACACTGCTCATCTTTTCCATCTTCTCTTTTCCCAGCTCAATTACCTCATCAGCTTCCTCCGTCATAGGTGACCCGTCGGAAAATACATCTATTAAACTGATCCCGGAGGTCATTCCTCCGATACGGCTATACTGAGTATTGGTGTTGCTCTCCTTTAAAGTCTTTTCCCATCCCATATCGGTTGCGAGCTTTTCCTTGGTTGAGCCACACTTTTGATTTATATAAAACAGATATGTATTTGGAGTTACTTTTTTCAGACTTTCGCCTCTTTTGGGGATGTTCTCTCCCTGTTTTATCAGCCATTTTTTTAAATGCTCCGGATACTGCAAAGTCTCATCCATCTCGGTCTGCTGCCAGTTATCCATGATATTTGCCATGTAGGCCGGTTCCTGAACACCGCAGTATTCAGACATCCCACTGATCAGCGCATCTGTCCATCTGGCACGCTGTCTGCCCTTGGGCATGATCCTGCTTCCGGGTCTGTTTTCACGATACAGTATGGCATTTTTCAAAAGATCCGCCATGGTGGAGTAAATCTCTTCCCGGTCAGTCAGTGAATTCAAGTCCATTGCCATTAGTTTTCGTGCAGAATCCCTCATGTTTGCAAAAAACTCAGAGGCATCCCGCTTATCCTTTGCTATGGAGTTTATGGCAGCCTTTAAGGCTTCCGGCAGATCATGGTTTTTCCTCTGCTCTTCTTTTTTCTTAGTCTGTCTTTCTTTTTTCTTTACCTTTTTCTTTTGCTCCTTTATCTCCACCAGCTTTGTGGCATCAAGCTCCTTTTCCACATTTTTGACATCCATGACATTGATGGGATCCTCCATTTTCACGTCTTCTTTTTTAAGCTGTATATTCGGTTCGGGATCCCCGGCTCCGTTGTCTCCCATATTTTCCCGGGTCTTTTTTACCATATTGATGTCAACTACGGTATTTACCATTTCTTTGGCAATGTTTATTTCCTTTTGCTCCTCCACATCTTTGGATTCTTCCATCCGCTTGTCCAACTCCAAAGTATTGGTGGCAAAAAGAGGCATAACATCCTCACCCCCAAAAAAACCGTCTCCGCCTAAGGGGTTATCATTAAAAAAGGACTTTTTTTCTTCTGTCTTTATTTCTGTCTTTGTTTCAAAAACCTGTTTTTGCTTATTAAGTTCCTGTGCAAAATCGCCCATACAGTCCTCCTCGTATTACTATAATTACACTTAAGCATAGTCACCGGATCACATACTCTACAAATTCCCCTATCTTTTCCGTTTTTTCATCCGTGTAATCCGCAACGATCATCTCCCAATCATTATTTTTGGTGGTAATGCCTATCTCTGTTCCGGGAGTGTAACGCCTTGTTGCCTGTTTCACTGCCAGAGTCACCAAAAGCTCCGTGACCTTGGAATCAGCCTTATTCGCCACAATAAAGTGATCCACAAAGAGCACCCCTGTCCGACGGCTTATGAGGATGGCACCCCGGAAATTGCGAGTCTTGTCATAGACAAACACACTGCAAGCAGGCTCGTAATAGCTTTTCACATTAATTATCTCTCCGCGATCTGCTGCCATCCGGACAAATTCCCGCCACTTGAGATCAGGAAGCTTTGCCAGAGGTCCGCATTGAAAGTCATGTTTCACCTCGGAAATTACCATATCACACAGTCGAAATCCATAGACCGGCACGGTGTCCGACGTCATCATAGCTTCAACGGAAGCAAAAAACTCCCTGAGATCATCAGTTGAGTCATAGGATTCGTACCGACAGCAGGTAACTGCCGCTGCACCCACATCCCCTGCCATTTCCAACAGTGCCGACACCAGTCCGCTGCCTATCCCCTGTCTGCGATGCCTTTCCTCCACAAAAAGGAACCTGATAGCCAAGGTATACCCCAGCTTATGATCTCTCACTGACTCTCCGGCGATCACTCCGCAGGCTGCGTCAGTATCCTTATCTACTGCACCAAATAATATATCACTTACCGCCAGTGAATAATTGTCTATCACCGACAAAAATCCATCCCGGTTTTTTTCTGTAATTCTTACTATTTCAAACATAAATCGTCCTTAGTCTTTTATTTTTCAATGGTTTTGTATTTAAAGGTCAGTACCTCATTCAAGGTGCCTATATGGGTAAAGGTCAGTGCCATGGCTATGCATATAGGTACAAAGGATGCGGAACTTCCGATAAAGAAGGTGAATACTATCCCCACCGCC
>CAMOZG010000108.1 GCA_946630825.1 uncultured Lachnospiraceae bacterium | reverse complement strand
TCGAAACTGCTCCCATCCCGGAGTCGGAGGAGGCTGTGATGTCTGAGATCGAGGCGGCTCCTATTTCCGAAGCGGATATGGCAGTAATGCCGGAGATCGAAGCCGCTCCCATCCCGGAGATCCCGGCAGAGGACTTTCCCTCAATGGAGGAAGCCCCAGAAGAACCTACAGAAGAACCTGCAACAGATACTGTAGAAGCTACAGCAGAAGAACCTGTAGAAGCTACAGCAGAAGAACCTGTAGAAGCTACCGCCGAAGAGCCTGCAGCAGAGCCCGCAGCAGAAACCGCAGAATAAAATAAACAGACCTCCCAGTCTATCAACGGCTTGGGAGGTCTTTTTATTACTCTTCTATTGCCTTATCCAAAAAGCTTCTTACGATCTCAAAATATTCAATACAGGGCTGATTGCAAAGCTCCTTGTCTGCCTTCTTGTAGTATTCATGTCGCCTTTCCTTTGGCACCTCTGGAGGAAAGCCCTTTCCATACTCCTTTTCCACTTTGGCATAACCCTTTCTGAATTCCTGGGTAGCTGCCGCCGACTCAGGGGTCAAAAAGAAATCATTATGATTATTTCTTGGCTTTTCCGTAATAGTCACATATTCCACCTTGGGGTTGGTTATCTCATCCCTGTGGCATATGATGGAGGCTCTGTTGTAGTTTATCACATCATCCGCATCTGCATGGGTGATGAGCACCGGTATCCCGGATCTGTTAATTCCATCCACTGCATTGATGTCGGCATACTCCCCGAAAAGCCTTTTGTTTTTTGCCCTGATAAAAGGCGACATACAGTTCCCCACAAACTTCCCCAGCATCCCGACGGAAGTCTCCATTGATATGGTCTGGGCATCATTGAAGCCGGACATGGCACACGCCCCCTTAATATCATGATCGAAGTTTAAAACCGCAACCGAGGCAAAGGCTCCCCAACTATGCCCAAAGGTAACCTTTTTAAGCTTTGAAAGCTCGGGATCATTTTCTATATAGGTAAGAGCCGCGTGAAGATCCAATGGCGACTGGGGCAACCCTTTTGCAGAGCTTCCGGTGCTGTTATTGTATGCAGTATAATCATAGGCAAAGACCCTGTATCCATGATCCACCATGTAAGTTATGATCGGCAGGTATTCATCCGGTCCCGAAAAGATCCCATGGGAAAAAACAGCCAGTGCCTTGTCATTTTTTTCTCCGTAAATGTATCCAGTCAGGGTCTCATTCCCGGAGGGAAAATTCACCTGTCTGCGTGGATAGTCTGCACTGTATTTCTCATCATACATATAAAGCAGATTGTCCTCGGTATCCACACTCATCCTGCGATAGGTCACCTTAAACATGAATTCGGTCATCCACAGGCAAAAGCCCACGAATGCCACCGCCACTACAATTACAAGTACAATTAAGATCTTCATAAACATATTTGAACCGGCACACAGTATTCATGCGCCGGTTCCCTCCTTAGTTTCTCCTATATCTGAACCTGAAATCTGTCTACGATCTCTGACAGGTTTTCTGATGACTCGTTTACACTCTCCTGCTGTGACTTCAGATCACCCACACTGCTGGACACTGTATCGGATGTAGCTGAAAGCTCCTCGGCAGTAGCTGCGTTCTCCTGGGACAGAGCCGACAGATTAGCCACTGATGAGCTGATCTCACGGGTCTTGCTGTCCAGATCGCTTACACATCCCTCCAGCCTCTCGATAGCCTCCTCAGCGGTACCCACCGCAGATACAATCTCGGTAAAGCTTGCTCTGGTCTGTTCTACTGCGTCATTCTGCTTGTTTACAAACTCTCTGACAGTATCGCTCTTTTCGGCTGCATTTCTGGTAACGGCTGCCAATTCATCTATAATGGCATTGATGGAATCCACATTTTCCTTGGACTCATCAGAAAGCTTTCTGATCTCATCTGCCACTACCGCAAATCCCTTTCCTGCTTCACCGGCTCTGGCAGCCTCAATACTGGCATTTAAGGAAAGCAGATTTGTCTGTGTCGCTATGCCTGCAATAAGCTCTGATGCCTCACCGATCTTGCCCACAGAGGTCTTGATATTTTCGATCCCCTCAAAAATGCCGTTAAACTCATTTAAGGATCTGTCATTGATATTGGAAAGCTCCTCTACTATCTTGCTGCCGTCCTTGGTGGCATTTCCAATGGATGCGCTGGCTTCAGCCAGATCCCTGGCAGCCTGTCCCGAATCCTGCATGATCTGATCTAAGGAATCCATATTAAGGCTGATATCTGCCACATCCTGAGCCATGGTAGTGCTGGCATTTGCAAGCTCACCCGCTGCCGAATTAACATCATCCGAACCTGAGCTTGTTGCCATGGTGCTGGCAGACATTATGCTGCTGGCACTGGAAAGCCCACCGGAGGTCTCCTTTAAGGTGCCTACTATCTCCACCAAAGCCACCTGGGTGTCATTAAATGCTTTTTTCATCTTTCCGATCTCATCAGTGGAGTCCACCACCAGGGGCTCCTGGGTCAGATCATAATGTGACAGATTCACAAGCCTACCATACACATCCCGGATGCCGTTTCCTATAAACTTCATAATATATGTAGCAAAAAGACTCATGCCCACAGCTACAATGATGAATATAACAATAGCTCCGATCTCTGTTGTACGCAGATCCTTCTCGATCTTTTGATTTTCCTTCTCAGCCCATGCCTCAGTGATCTCCTGCATGGAATTCAGATGATCCCTGGCTGTGGAAAAAGCCTGGGAATGTGCTATGAACTGCTCCTCCGTCACCGACTTTACTGAGGGATCATAGGTAGCCTGCCATGCGTCAAAGTCCGTCTTGAACTCAGCAGCTACCTGCTCAAAAGTCTTGCCCTCTTCATTTGGTGTCCCGGTCCAAAGCTCGCTATCCAACATAGCTATGTCACAGGCTGTGGTGGTATTGTCCATTACCTGCTGCTTGTTATCGTTGAAGTCATCTATATTCTGCTGAAAGATCTCATCCGTAAGCTGGGCTGACCCGGATGAAACCATGTTGTACTGCTTTGTAGAGGCCTGAATTGCCTGATAAAAATCTCTGTCCGCATTGATCAGATTGCTCTGGATCTGGTACAGATGTGTGTAATACAGATTCTCTGCGTCCTCATACACACTGTTCATCTTTGAAAGAAAAAACATTGTAAACAGTATTAAAATGATCAGTGATGGTACAGTTGAAAGGATAAGTTTTATCCTGACAGGCAAGTTTTTCATAATCCCCTCCTTGATAATTTTGCTTTTCTATATGATATCTTCTTCCGACTCATCCATAGAGTACTCACGCACTCCAACTCGTTTTTTGACCCTCTCCGCTTCTATATTTTTGGAAAGTGCTTCCTTCACGTCCATGACATTTTTTATATTTATAATGTCAAAATCCCCGCAGGATTTGTCATTGCTTTTTACATGGATAGTCCCCAGACCAAATATCCTCTGTAAAAGTGTCCGGGTCACCGAAAGATCCTGCATCCGGTATAACCTCACCTCGTCCTGCTTTTTGGTGAAAAATCCGGTATCCACAAAGAACCTCTCTTCATCAAAACTGTACACCGTAAATGTCCACGGCAAACCACACCACAATCTTTTTCTGGCTTTCCACATTTTCCCATCTCCTTATTTTATTAGTTTGAGGAAATAATTTTAATAAGCTATCAAATAAATTATATCTATTTTCCTGTGATAATGCTATAAGAAAATATTCTTTTCCATACAAAATCCATCACATAACCTTTACCAATGCACCTATTGTGGCAATAAGTGAGCTGGCAACAACTATGATCTGGAAAGGCAGGGTGCCAAAGGCTCCGCATATGGGTGCTGCCCCCTCCCTTTTTCTGGATCGGTTATATGAAATAATGATACCTATACCCGTAAGGACCTGAATAACAGAGGCAAGTCTGGTAAAGCCCACAAAGGTCTCCACCCCGATCAGTGCCAGTATCAGACAGGGAACAGTAGCCAAAAGATAGCTTGTCCTGATGCTCCATTTGGTCTGCTCATGGACTATATCACGAAGGTTAAGGGTATTTGCCCAAAAGGATGTGGACAGCGCCAAAAGCGAAAAGATGTATCCGATAATGGCAACCCATCCACCCAGGTGATCAGCCAGATCCACCAGGGCACCGTTTTCCGTGATGCCCGTGCCTGCTCCAAGCAACGTCATAAAAGTGATGAGCATGATAAGCCCCACATTGATACCCGTACCGGCAGCTATGGAAGCACGGATCCTTTTGGTATTGCCTTTCAAGCCCTTTACCACCTGAGGTACGGACATTACGGCAGACAGGGAAAAAGCCACCATACTGTAAAGCGCCAAAAGATTGGTGGATGCCACAAAATGATTGGGCAGGGGCGACATGTCAGAAAGCAGGGTCGCCACTAAAAGGATGCCTATAACTGCGATCATGGAAAAAACGGATATTTTTTCACATATGCCCACAAGCTTCATTCCGAAATTAACCACCAGTGCCGCCAACACGTAATAGAGCACCATGCCCGCCCAGGTAGGTAAACCGAACCAACTGTTAAAGACGGCGGCTGCCCCGGCTATAAAGCCTGCCACATTTACAAGCACCGAAAGAGCCAATAGTCCAAAGGCGATCCAGGTGGCAATCTTTTTAAATTTCCCGGTAAAAAGCTCCTTTTCAAAGCAGGCGATAAACTGGGCGCCGTCATTGTTGTAGGAAAGCTCCGCTATCATATAGTGCATGATCAGATTGATGGCATAAGCCACCGCTATGATCCACAGCATATCCCACCAGGAATTTCTGGATGCCAGAAAGGGAACCGAGAGTATTCCCGCTCCCACTCCATGCCCCACTATGATACTGGTGGCTTCAAAAAATGTCAGCTCCGCTTCGCCCTTTATCTCCTTTGCCATTATTTCCTCCTGTTTTGGTTTTTATCAGCTTTTCCTTTTCAGGTCGGGAAAGCTTTTTTATGGCTGCCTCTCTTTTCAATGCCTCTGATTTTGACTCGTACTCCTCGGTATATATCATGTGCACCGGCAGCCTTGAGCGGGTGTATTTGGCTCCTTTACCGCTGTTATGCACCTTTTCCCGGCGCAGCGGATCATCAGTATATCCCGTATAATAACTGCCATCAGCACATTCCACTATATATGTATAATACATTCTCAAATCTCAATCCCAGTTGTCCAAAACTTCACGTTTTGTTGCATATCCTTTTTCTAATCGGATCTTCTCCACAAAATCGTCCATAGTGAGCCCCGACTTTTTCCAGCTTTCAAAAAATGTTTCATTCAGCCTCTTTTCCAACAGCTCTTCTTCCGGTATGAGCTCTTTAAAATTGTCAATACAATCTCTGATCTTGGGAATATATCTGTCATTGATACGACTAACATAAAGTATCGCCACACCCTGATTATACAAGTGAGTATCATCATTTCGGTCTTTTAGCATATCTATCCACTCATCCTCATCATCTATCAGTCCCTCCCTGTAAGCAAGCTTAAGAATATCCCGTGGAGAGCCTGTAGCTGCTGCCTTTATCATCAGGGTGTCTTTCATGTACTCTTTTATAAATTTCCATGTCAGTTCAAACAATCTGTCAAAGTCTGCTGAAACAGCCGATATCATCTCATCAGAAAAGTCATTCGTATTCCTGTAATCATCAAGAGATTTCAATAACCTCTTAGCCTGCTCAAACTTTTTCATAGATCACAACTCCATCCTTTTCTATTTCATCAATGAGATCCGCCGAAATCATATCACTATTAAGGTTTACCAGGTCAAACATTAGTAGTGTATCAATCTCCTCCAATGCGTCCTTTATTGCGTAATACTCCCTGGAATCCCTTGCCCTGACAGCAAGATCAATGTCGCTTCTCTTATCATTGTCACCCCTGGCTCTTGAGCCAAAAACAATAATTTTATCAAGCGACATCCGCTCACCGATATTTTTAATCTCGTATAGGATCTTCTCCGGGATACAATTATTACAGAGTGTCTGCTTTTCCTTCACCGATACCCACTCTCCCTCGTTTTTATCATCTGGTGCTTCTCAGAAATTCCTTCCGTTCCATCCCCAGTCGCTGACACCATGGTACTTTACATATATCCTGTCAGCAGGGATGGACAGCTCTTCATCCAGTATCTTGCATATCTCGGCAGTCATGCGGTTATACGCTTCGGATGAGGCATTGCCATATATCTCCACTGCCACATATGCGCCTCTTTCCACCTTTTCCCCTGCAAACCACAGGTCGTAATTGTCCTCGATACCAACCATAAGAAAGCTTTCGGGCTTGTTCAAGATTGACACCGCCTGCCCCAGCCTAGTCTTTATGGCTTCCTTTTTTTCATCACTTACTGCTACAGTAATTTTTGGATTGATAAATGGCATAATTTTTTCCTCCTACTCCATTATTCTTCTTTACTCTTTATGATTTCATTTAACAAAAATATATCCATTGTCTTTTTTATTCCACTTTTACAACTATATTCTTCAACTCAGCCGGTGTATCTGATACATTTGAAGCTGTCTTTTTAATCCACACCTCCGCCTCGGCAACTTTACCATTGCTATCATATTTCACATTTCCCAGTACAACCTGAACATCTATATTATGTTCATTGCAGAAATCCGAAAAAAGCGCTCTGGTTTCGCTGTTTGCAAATTGATTGCTGGCAGAATAGGAACCATAACTATTTGCATATCCAAACTGAGATAATAGCTCCATATTTCCAGACTCACCTGCACGTATCTGCGGATTTGGACGACCATCCTTTGTGCCGTTTTCCCGGTAAGTAAATAATACTACACCTGTACTGCTTCTAACATTATTATTTCTATTATTTCTGGTGGAACTATTTGATATCAAATCCAAAAGCCTGTCTTGATCCATTCCCAAGAAGCTTTCTCCTATTGCAAAAAGGACATCACGATCTGCCTCCAATCGCTCTTGACTTGTCTCCGAAGTGAGCAGGGTTTTCTTAGAAGCTAAATCAGATTCAGCCATAGCCTTGTAAGTGCTGCCATATGCATTACCCCATTTATATGACATGACCCCACTTTCTGTGATGGAGACCTTTAACACCTTGTCCTTAGGCACACCCACAGCAGAATCATTGGTTCCCATCCAAAATGTAGACGCATCATTTGATGCCTTGCCATAAGCCTGTGGCTTTTCTGATGTAGACAGCTTTCCAGAAGATGGTTCATAGTAATACCAGGTATCTGCATCAACATCTCCAGTCATTAATCCTATGGACATAGCAGACTTAGCCTGTCGCATATGTGACATATCTACTGCTTCCCGGGATTTCTCGAGTCTGCCTGTAAAAATCGGTATGGATATCGCAACCAAAACAGCAATTATTGCTACAACGATAAGCATCTCTGCCATAGTAAATCCGCTATTATATTTTTTTTCTGTTATGCTGCTCATAAAATCCCCATCCAAAAAACAATGGCCTGCTCTGTCTTTTTTATGCAAAGTCCGCTATCCTAACTTTAAGCTCCGGGAAGGTTACAAAGGGAATCTCGTCATCAAAATTAAATATCCGCAGCTCCCCACCGGTCTCATATTTTTCGTTGAACTCATAGCAGTTTACCGTATCTGTCAGGGGATCCACGACCCAGTATTCCTTTACTCCGGCATTCATGTATTTATATAACTTTAAAAAAAGATCCCGGC
>CAMOZG010000107.1 GCA_946630825.1 uncultured Lachnospiraceae bacterium | reverse complement strand
TATCCATGTCAGGACCATCCTCAGTCATGGGAATATTTATCATCTCTATGCCGTAATACTCACAGATGGAAAAATGCCTGTCATATCCGGGCACCGGACATAAAAATTTAACCTTGTCCAGCTTGCTCCAGGGAGTATGTCCCATTATGCCATGGATCTCCGCCCTCCCGATCGCATCAAACATCATATTAAGGGATGAATTACCATACAGTATGACCTGATCGGCATTCACATCCAGCATGGTTGCCAAAAGCTCACGGGCTGAGTATATACCCTCTAATCCGCCGTAGTTTCTAAGGTCAATATTTTTCTCGGCACGGACCACATCTATCTCATCCACTCCCAGATTTAAAAGATCCATGGACAGATCAAGCTGTTCTTCGGAGGGCTTTCCTCTTGCCATATTAAGGGTCAGACCCCTGTTTTTCCATTCATCATAAGCCGCTTCCAGACTACCCTTTTCATGGAGCAGTTCAGCTTTTGTCATCTCCTTGTAGGATTTTACTGCCATATTTTTCCTCCTTTATTCGTCACCCCGGATCATATCCAGGTATTTACGTACTTCCTTTTCATACCCCAGCTTTCCGGGATCATAAAACACCGTGCCCACCAGGTTGTCCGGAAGATACTGCTGCTTCACATAGTGATTAGGAAAATCATGGGCATACAGATAACCCTGATCCCTCTCCATGCCCTTGGAATCGGCATGGACATTTTGCAGATGTCTGGGAACCTCTCCTGTTTCTGAATTTTTAACCGTAGCAAGGGCTTTGTCTATTGCCAGATAGGAAGCATTGCTTTTGGGTGCTGTAGCCACATAGGTTGCCGCCTCTGCCAGGATTATCCTGCCCTCAGGCATACCCACTCTCTCTACTGCCATAGCCGCCGAGGTCGCCACCACCAGCGCCTGGGGATCAGCCATGCCCACATCCTCTGCTGCACAGATCATGATCCTCCTTGCAATGAATTTAACATCCTCACCGGCATAAAGCATCCGCGCCAGATAATAATTAGCCGCATCCGGGTCTGATCCACGCATACTTTTTATAAAAGCCGATATCACATCATAGTGATTATCCGCGCTCTTGTCGTATTTGATCACCCTTTTCTGGATGCATTCACTGGCAACATCTATGTCGATATTTATCACTCCGTCATCACCGGGCTCAGTGGTCAAGACTGCCAGTTCAATGGCATTAAGCGCTGCCCGTGCGTCTCCGTTTGCCATGTCGGAAAGAAAGTCCAAAGCCTCATCAGTGATCCTGGCATGGTAGGCACCCATACCCTTTTTTTCATCTGTAACCGCCCGGGTAATGAGTGTCCTGATATTGTCACGACTTAAGGGCTTAAGTTCAAAAATTGCCGACCTGGAAAGCAGCGCCGCATTTACCTCAAAATACGGATTTTCCGTGGTGGCACCTATCAGTATGATGGTCCCGTCCTCCACAAAGGGCAAAAGATAATCCTGCTGCCCCTTGTTAAAACGGTGGATCTCATCTATGAACAAAATGGTCCTTTTGCCATACATCTTAAGTGTGGATCTTGCCGTCTCAACCACAGCCTCCATATCTTTTTTCCCGGCTATGGTGGCATTGATCTGCTTGAACTCTCCCTTTGTGGTATTGGCAATGACCTTGGCAAGAGTGGTTTTCCCGGTGCCGGGAGGTCCATAGAAAATAATTGAGCTTAGCTTATCGGCGGATATGGCTCTGTATAAAAGCTTGTCCGGCCCGATTATGTGCTCCTGCCCCACCACCTCGTCTATATTAGACGGCCTTAGGCGTGATGCAAGGGGCGACTCATCATCGCCCCTTTGTTTTTGCATATAATCAAATATATCCATTTCTTATTTCAACTCATTAGCCATGGATCTCTTCAAGCTTTTTGGCATCCGCGGAAAGAGAATTGGTAAGTTCTACCACCTTTTCAACTATCTCTTCATTTCTCTCTGTATTTTCAAGGGTATCCGTAGCGTGAGCTGATACCTCCTGGGAAACAGCCGATACTGTGGAAATACTGTCAATGATGGTTGCGTTTGCACTCTTAAGTCTATCCACCATCCCTGCCAAAGACTGGCTTTCATCAGTAGCCACATTGGTACTTTCAGCAATGCGTTCAAAGCTTTCCGCAGCGCTGTTGGCACATTCATTCTGCTCCTCATTGCTCTTCATCAGGGCATTGATGGAATCCACCACCTCTGTCAGCTTACCGGAGAGATCGTCAATCAGGGCCGTGATATCACCTGTAGCCTGGGATGTCTGGTCGGCAAGCTTGGTGATCTCATCGGCAACTACGGCGAAGCCCTTGCCTGCCTCACCGGCACGGGCTGCCTCTATACTTGCATTAAGTGCCAGAAGAGTGGTCTGGTTTGCCACACTGTTAATGAGTTCGGTGATCTCATGCATCTGTGAGGTATGTCTTTCCAGTTCCTCCAGCTCACCCACCACCTTATCTCCGGCTTCCTTGGAATCATCCACCTTTGCCAGAAGTGTCTCGATATTTTTACGGCCTCCGTTTATCTCATTCATGGCAGCCGCCATATTGTCACCGATCACATCAGATACATTCTTCACCTCATCCACACTGTTCTGGATATCGGTGGTCATCTGGGTCTGTTCCTGTACTGAGGAAGCCGTGTCATTGGCACCGTTGGAAACTTCCTTCATGGCATCCATGGTCTCCTGTGTGGATGTGGCAAGGGTATCTACTGATGAAAGGATATCCTTTATGGAGGAATTCATCCTCTCAACTGTCTCAAGTATAACCTCTGTGGTGTGCTCAGCTTCATGCTCCTGCTCTTCTATGTCTGATATCTTTTCTGTACTGTTGACGTGGATGCATTTGCTTACATTGTAGATAAATACGGATATCACTATGGTTGCCAGGATCTGTATCTCATCCATGGGAAGCTCCTGACCGTTATAAGCATCAAATCCGTCCAATGCACCGATCACTATGCTTATGGCATTAAATATAATGACCAGTATATTGAACATATTGGTAAACTTCAGATCCCCGTATACTATGGTCAGCACCATGGTCAGATATGCATATACAAAGATCAGGGGATTTGCAGCAGTAAGGAGCACATAGGCATACATGATCTCAAATCCTATGCATCCGACCCACCTGAGTTTCCCGGATTCAGGATCCTTTTTAATAACAATAGTCTCTGCTACCACCGTGGCGATAATAATTGCCGCCAAAACCGAATAGTAAGCCACGGTACGTGATCCTTTGATTACTTCAATAAGATAAGCTGCAAAAATAAGAAACTGCATAACCAGATGCATTGTATAAAAGACAGAATTATTTCTGGCAGCTTCTGATGGTTTATTAAACATAACCTCCCCTCACCTTTCTTTGATTATCACTACTATAGTCTCCAGACTTTTTTATTATAGCAAAAAGGGCGGCATGATGCCACCCCGTAGAATATTACTTTTTCAATTTTTATTTGTTTATTACATTGACATAGTTAAAGGGTATCTCTATATCATTGTCATTCAAAGCCTTGTTCACCCCAAGATTAATGGCTGATATCACTCTTTCAGAGGGAATCCCCGGCTTTACGTAAACTGTTGTGGACAGCTTTAAGCTGCTATCCTCAAATGCCATAAAATAGACAGGGGCGTAGTCATCACCATGCTCCGTGTGCTTTCCCGGCAAAGTAAACTCAGAGCTTTTTATCACCTCAAGGATTACATCCATTGCCTTTTCTATATCGCTGCCATAGCCAATGTGAAAATCAAAGCGCACCGCCCTGATATCAGACTGGTAGTTAAAATTCTTAAGGCTTAGGGTATTAAGCTCACTGTTGGGGATCACCACACACTGGGAATCCATCCCCTGAAGCACCACATGGCGCATGGTTATATCCTTTACCACACCTATTGTACCGTCTGCCAGCTCTATCCGGTTGCCTATCTCAAAGGGCTTGTAAATACTTATCATAAGCCCCGCAAGCACATCCTTTATCACATCCTGTGCAGCAAAAGCCAGCACCGCACTGGCAACAGCGGTTCCTCCCAACAGTGTCTTTGATATAGAATGTATGTCTCCAAATGCCGATACCACCACCACGAATGCAAATATAATGATTATTGCCTGGACCACCTTTTCGAAAAAGACCACGTGCAGACCCATCTGCACTTTTCGAATATGCTTAAAGGCTCTTTTGTTTATTCCAAGACCAAGCCATGCCAGAAATATCACTACACCTATAAAAATCACCCGAAAGAGCAATACATCCTTATCTATCAAATCAACCTGCCTTTCTTTACTTTACAGTTGCCGCAGCCCGTCATCCACGCTTCTTTGCCGTAAGCGCACCGTCCTTTACATCTATATCTATCACATCACCCATGCCGATCTCTCCCGACAGGATGGTACGCGCCGCCAGAGTCTCCACATTTTTCTGCAAAAATCTCTTTAAAGGCCTTGCGCCATACACAGGATCATAGCCGTGATCCACCACAAACCTTTTAGCCTCATCACTTAATTCCACAGTCAGATCTCTATCCGCAATCCTGTCATTAAGCTCCTTAAGTAAAAGCTCCACTATGCCGGAGATATTATCTTTTGTAAGAGGCTTGAACATGATGATCTCATCTAGTCTGTTTAAAAATTCAGGTCTGAAGGATGCCCTTAATTCCTCCATAACTGCGGACTGGGCACTTTCACTGATGTTTCCATCCTGATCTATACCGCCCAAAAGCTCCTGGGAACCGATATTTGAAGTAAGGATGATTATGGTGTTTTTAAAATCAACTGTCCTGCCCTGGGAGTCGGTTATCCTTCCGTCGTCCAGCACCTGCAAGAGCACGTTAAACACATCCGGATGAGCCTTTTCCACCTCATCAAAAAGCACCACTGAATAAGGCTTCCTGCGGACTGCCTCCGTAAGCTGACCGCCTTCATCATAGCCCACATATCCGGGAGGCGCTCCTATAAGACGGGATACGGAAAACTTCTCCATATACTCTGTCATATCAAGTCTGACTATGTTGTTTTCGTCGTCAAAAAGTGAAGCTGCCAGGGATTTTGCAAGCTCGGTCTTACCTACGCCGGTAGGTCCCAAAAACAGGAAGGAACCAATGGGCTTCGATGGATCCTTGATGCCTGCCCGGGATCTGATTATTGCCTCCGTCACCTTTTCAACAGCCTCGTCCTGACCCACTACCCTCTTGTGAAGCTCCTCATCCAGATGGAGGGTCTTGTTGCGCTCGGACTCATTAAGCTTGGTTACGGGTATTCCTGTCCAGCGTGATATGATGGCGGCTATCTCCTCATCCGTCACACTCTCATGCACCAGAGAGATCTCCTTGTTTTTAACTGTTTCCTCTTCCTCCTCCAACTGTTTTTGCAGCTGGGGAAGCTTGCCGTACTGCAGCTCCGCAGCCTTTTCCAGATCGTATGACTGCTGCGCCTGGGCTATCTCACTTTTTACAGCCTCAAGCTGCTCCCTAAGCTCCGACACCCGACTTACCGCCTGCTTTTCATTTTCCCACTGAGCCTTTTTATTTGACAGCTCATCCTTCAATTCATAGAGCTCCTTTTGGAGCTCTTCCAGCCGGTCAGCCGACAGCTTGTCTGTCTCTTTTTTAAGAGCCGTCTCCTCGATCTCCATCTGCATCACCTTGCGGTTAAGCTCATCCAGCTCTGCAGGCATGGAATCCATATCAGTCTTGATTGAGGCACATGCCTCGTCCACCAGATCAATAGCCTTGTCCGGCAGGAAACGATCCGAAATATATCTGTCCGAAAGAGTTGCCGCAGATACCAGCGCCGAGTCAGTGATCTTTACTCCGTGATATACCTCATATCTCTCCTTTATACCTCTAAGGATTGATATGGTATCCTCCACCGTAGGCTCATCCACCATCACAGGCTGGAACCTCCGCTCCAAGGCAGCATCCTTTTCTATGTATTCCCGGTACTCATCCAAAGTGGTAGCACCTATACAATGCAGCTCACCCCGGGCCAGCATGGGCTTTAGCATATTGCCTGCATCCATGGCGCCCTCGGACTTTCCTGCTCCGACGATCGTATGCAGCTCATCTATAAAAAGGATGATCTCACCGTCGGAGTTTTTGATGTCGTCCAAAACAGCCTTAAGTCTTTCCTCAAACTCACCCCGGTATTTTGCCCCGGCCACCAGGGCACCCATATCAAGGGCAAAAAGCCTTTTATCCTTCAAGGTCTCCGGCACGTCACCCCGGACGATCCTTTGAGCCAGACCTTCTACCACTGCGGTTTTACCTACACCGGGTTCACCTATCAAAACCGGATTATTCTTGGTCTTTCTGGAAAGTATACGGATCACATTTCGTATCTCCGTATCCCTGCCGATCACAGGATCCAGCTTCTGGTCCCTGGCACGTTCCACCAGGTCATATCCATACTTTTCTAAGGTATCATATGTTGCCTCAGGGTTATCGCTGGTCACCCTCTGATTGCCCCGAACCAGCATCAGCGCCTCTAAAAATCTGTCTCTGGTAATTCCAAATTCCTTAAACTTAGCCTTGATGGCGGCATTGGGTCTGTGGATCATGGACAAAAACAGATGCTCCACCGACACATATTCGTCACGCATGGTCTTGGCTTCATCCTCTGCATGAATGAGTACATCATTTAAATTCTTGCCAATAAAGACCTGCCCGCCGCCGGATACCTTTGTTCTGGCTTCAACCATGGACTCAGCGTCATTGGTAAAATAGCCAAGATCTATCTCCATCTTTTCTATGAGTTTCGGGATCAGACCATCCTCCTGCTTAAGCAGCGCCAAAAGCAGATGCTCCTGTTCGATCTCCTGATTGCCATAGTCATATGCCAGCTTTTCGCAATCCTGCACAGCTTCTACTGATTTTTGTGTAAACTTACTTATATTCATAACAGTCTCACCTGCCTTTCACAAAGGGCTCCCGCCGTACGACAGGAGCCCTCATATTATATCACAAAGTTCTAACTAATTCGTTAATTATTTGTGTATTACCCCGGCTTCCAAAAGCCTTTGCGGAAAATTATCCTTCAATGGTCACCAGTCTCTTCTGAGGCTCCTCAGGCTTCTTCTCGATCTTGGGGATCGTCACTGTAAGTATACCATCCTCCACCTTTGCCTTAATGTCATTTTCCGTCACATCCTCGCCTACATAAAAGCTTCTGGAACAGGTTCCGTAGTATCTCTCCCGGCGGATGTAGCGATGCTCCTCATCACTGTCATTTGACTCCTGCTTTGAAGTAGCACTTATATTCAGATATCCGTCGGTAAGCTCCGCTGTAATATCCTCTTTTTTAACTCCGGGTACAGCTATAGAAAGCTCAAAGGCATCCTTTTTCTCCTTGATATCGGTTTTCATCAGTCCATTCGCATTGCTGGTGCGGAAGGAATACTTTTCCTTTGGATAATCAAAGAAATCATCTATTAAACTTTCTCCAAAAATACTGGGCATTAACATAAGTCATTCCTCCTTTCGAACGAAGCGGTCATCCGCTTGCATCCTGTTCATACTCTGTTTTATGTTTGTTTCTTCTTCCTGAAACTGACTGTATTATAGCACTATTATTAGCACTCGTCAAGAGAGAGTGCTAATAATTTTTGAAAATTTTTGATTTTCGTTGGAAAACCGCGGAAAATCAAGCTTTTCAGACCATCTTCTTACGATCCGGCATCCTGTTTAAACTGATGCCATCTTTACTAAAGAAGCTGTAGCCAAAGCCTTTTTGGC
>CAMOZG010000106.1 GCA_946630825.1 uncultured Lachnospiraceae bacterium | reverse complement strand
GGTATCACTCTTGTTCCTTTGCTTTCAGGTCTCTTTTAAGAAGGGAACTAATCGCCCCCACCTCTTTTTTTGACCAACGAAAGTGATTGTGATATTATAATATACGTTTTATATATAATACCGGATATAAAAATTTTGAGGAAATATGAGGTAAATAAATATGATCGACTTTTATCCGACCTTAAGTCAGGTCCGCGACATTGCAGCCCGGGGCGGGTATGACATCCTGCCCATAAGCTGCCAGATCCTTTCTGATTTCATCACCCCCATTGAGGCGATGAGGATCTTGAAAAACAATTCCTCGCACTGTTATATGCTTGAATCGGCACAGGCAAATGAGCAGTGGGGCAGGTATACCTTTCTGGGCTATGAGCCCACCCTTTCCATAAGCTGTATTGACGGAGTCTTGACCTGTGATGACAGGACGGTGGAGACTACCGATCCTTCAGGTTTTTTAAGAGAACTTTTAAATAAAAGAAAAAGCCCCAGACTCCCCGGACTTCCTTCATTTACCGGGGGACTGGTGGGCTATTTTTCCTATGACTATCTGGCATATTCCGAGCCCTCGGTCAAAATGGAGGTTTTGGATACGGATGCATTCCGGGACATGGACGTGATGCTTTTTGAGGATGTAATAGCCTTTGACAATGTATCCCAGAAGATCATTCTGATATCCAATATGAGACTTGATGACATGGAGGCAAATTATAAAAAAGCTACGGATAAGCTTAAGTCCATGATAAGTCTCTTAAAGTCCGGGGAAAGGAAAAAGGGTGACTTTGGCAGGCTTTTAGGTGAGTTTAAGCCTAATTTCGATAAGGAAAGATTCTGTGACATGGTTAATAAAGCCAAGTCCCACATCTATGAGGGAGATATCTTTCAGATAGTGCTGTCCAACAGGCTGGCGGCTCCCTTTGAGGGAAGTCTTTTGGATACATACAGGCAGCTTCGCACCATAAATCCCTCCCCCTATATGTTTTATTTTTCCGGAACTGATGTGGAGGTGGCAGGAGCTTCGCCGGAGACCCTTGTGAAGTTAGAGGACGGGGTGCTCCATACCTTTCCTCTGGCGGGAACCAGACCCAGAGGCAAGACCAGGGAGGAGGATCAGAAGCTTTTTGAGGAGCTTTTGTCTGATGAAAAGGAACTGGCGGAACACAATATGCTGGTGGATCTGGGGAGAAATGACCTGGGGAGGATCAGCAAGTTCGGCACTGTGGAGGTGGAAAAGCTAAGAGAGGTACAGCTTTTTTCCCATGTAATGCATATCGGCTCCACGGTCCGGGGAATTATCAGGGATGACAAGGATGCTTTGGATGCCATAGAGGCTGTGCTGCCTGCCGGTACACTTTCCGGGGCTCCAAAGATCAGAGCCTGCCAGCTTATCGGAGAACTGGAAAATAATAAGCGGGGCATATACGGCGGTGCCATTGGATATATAGATTTCACCGGCAACATGGACACCTGTATCGCCATCAGGATCGCCTATAAAAAGAACGGATATGTGTATGTAAGAAGCGGCGCCGGTATAGTGGCTGACTCCGTACCGGAGAATGAATATGAGGAGTGCATCAATAAGGCTAAAGCAGTGGTAAATGCCATAAGGTCTGCCTCAGAAATGGAAGAGGAGGGTGAGCTTTTATGATACTTCTTATTGATAATTATGACAGCTTTTCCTACAACCTGTATCAGCTTGTGGGAACCATTGATCCTGACATTAAGGTCATCAGAAATGATGAACTTACAGTGGATGAGATAAGGGCTTTGTCCCCGGACCGTATTATTTTATCTCCCGGTCCCGGCAGACCCGAGGATGCGGGAGTCTGTATGGAGGTGGTAAAGACCTTATCGGGAACCATACCCATACTGGGAGTCTGTCTGGGGCATCAGGCGATCTGTGCTGCCTTTGGGGCAAAAGTATCCCATGCAAAAAAGCTGATGCATGGAAAGCAGTCGGATGTAATTCTGGATAAAAGCTGTGTGCTTTTTAAGGATCTTAAGGACACCGTAAAGGTGGCAAGATATCACTCCCTGGCGGTGGAAAAGGAGACCCTTCCCGGTGAGCTTTTACCGGTGGCGGAAACGTCGGATGGTGAGGTAATGGCGGTATGTCACAGTACCCATCCCACCTATGGCCTGCAGTTTCACCCGGAATCCATCCTGACCCCTGACGGGAAAACCATGATCAGGGCATTTCTTGAATCGTAAAAAATGGAACTTTATATTTGTGACATAAAAGAAAACAACATAAAAGATAATTTTGAAGAATATCTCGGCAGACTTTCATCTGAGGATCAAAAAAAGGTTCTTGATTGTAAAGTCAGGGATGTGGCGCTGCTTCGACTTGCCAGATACCTGCTTTTTGATCAGGTCTGCCGTAAGAAATTTGGCGGTCATATCCCCCCGACTGTTTTGGGGGATCATGGCAAGCCTTTCTTTTTGCCTCCCTATGATGAAAATTATTTTAATATTTCCCATTCCGGTGATATGGTTATCCTGGGACTTTCAAAGGCGCCCATAGGAGTTGATGTGGAAAAGATAGAAAGATTCCATGGCAAAAAAGGCATCATCCGTTTTTTCGGGGATGGGGAAAAGGAGCTGCTTCAAAAAGACGACTCCGACAGGGAATTCTGCCGTATATGGACATACAGGGAAAGCTTTTCAAAGCTTATTGGTCAGGGACTTGTACTTTTTGAAAAGGAGCAGGTTACCATTGATCATGAAAATGACAGGGTAAGCTTTAAAGGAAAAGACTATATTTTTTCCTCCTTTGAGCGGGATGGATATATTATAACCGCCTGCATGACAGAAGCTGATGGCATATGGGTAAAAACAGTTTCGGACTTGGGAATTCTTTGTGTACATAATACGGAAAATATGGTATAATCTTTGCGGCAAAACCACAAGATATAGGTACTGATCTCAAAGGATCTGGGTATTTTTATGAAGATTATAGGTATCACCGGCGGTGCAGGAGCCGGTAAAAGCACGCTTTTGGAGTCACTTTCCGATCACATAAGCTGCCATATAGTCTACGCGGATGACGTGGCAAGGGAGCTGATGGAACCGGGGACAGAGGTCAATGAAGCCCTGCAGGAGGCTTTTCCGGAGGATCTTTTCAACAAAACAGGACTGGTACGCACCAGACAGATGGCGGCGTATGTCTTTGGAGATGAAGAAAAGATGCGCCGCCTCAATTCCATAGTCCATCCGGCAGTCCGTGGGGAGATAGAAAATATCATAGAAGAGGTCAGGGCATCCGGGGGTGTGGAATACTTTTTCATAGAGGCAGCCCTTTTGATCGAATGTGGATACCGGGACATCTGTGATGAGCTGTGGTATGTCAGGGCATCTGACAGGCTTCGCAGCGACAGGCTGAAAAGTGACCGGGGTTATGATGATGAGAGGATCGCATCCGTATTTAAGTCCCAGCTTTCTGACAAAGGCTTTATGGAGGGCACTGATGCGGTGATAGAAAATGACGGTGATGTTTCCCATTTGCTCTCGCAGGCTGAGAGGCTTTTAAAAGAAGGAGCACCGCGAAAAAGGGATGAGGAGAATAAAAAAGTGTTAGAGGTGGAAAAAGACAGAGACTATGTATTCGGTCTGGATATAGGTACCAGAAATGTGGTGGGTACAGTGGGCTACAAGGAAGGAAAGAGATTCCATGTGGTGGCAATGTACAGCGTGGAGCATGACAGCCGTGCCATGCTGGACGGACAGATCCACGATATAGGCAGGGTGGCACAGACCATTGGGGAGGTTAAAGCCAGGCTTGAGGAAATGGTGGGCTTTACTCTTACGGAAGTATGTATAGCGGCGGCAGGTCGTGTGCTTCGGACCATAACCACCAGGGTGTCCATGGACTTTCCCGAGGAGACAGTGGTTTCCGGGGAGGATATAAATACCCTGGATCTCATGGGAATAGATCAGGCTCAGCAGGAACTCTCCAGCGGCAATGAAAAATACAAATTCTATTGTGTGGGCTATTCAGTCATGAAATACTATCTGGATGATGAGCCTTTTTCAAATCTGGAGGGTCACAGAGCCACACATATCGAAGAGATCATCATAGTTACATTTTTGCCCCAGGATGTGGTGGACGGATTGTACTCCGCAGTGGAGCGGGTGGATCTGGAAGTCGCCAATATGACATTGGAGCCTATTGCAGCTACCAATGTGGCAGTTCCAGAGAATTTCCGCATGCTGAATATCGCCCTTGTGGATGTGGGGGCAGGCACCTCGGATATCTGTCTTACAAAGGATGGCAGCATCATAGCCTATGGCATGATCCCCTATGCCGGAGATGAGCTGACGGAGGTTTTAGTCCAGCATTATCTGGTGGACTTTGACATGGCTGAAAAAATCAAAAAGGACTCGGTGGACAATGAAGAGGTGACCTTTACCGACATTATGGGACTCAGCCATACCGTAAAGGCAGAGGAGGTCTGGGAGATCACTGATCCCATCATGCAAAAGATCACCACTGAGGTGGCAGAAAAGATAAAGGAATTAAACGGCGGGGAAACCGTGGCGGCAACCTTTGTGGTAGGCGGCGGTGGTAAGGTACATGGCTTTACCGAGACCCTTTCCGACAAGCTGGGTATTATAAAAGAACGTGTGGCTCTTCGCGGTGAAGAGGTCATGGGCAGTATAGATATTGAGCAGGATGGTATTAAAAAGGATTCCCTCATAGTTACACCCATAGGTATCTGCTTAAACTACTACGAACAAAAGAACAACTTTATCATGATCCGCTTTAACGGCGAGATGATGAAGCTTTACGATAACGGTCATCTGAGGATCGTGGATGCAGCCCTTCAGGCGGGAGTGCCTACAGAGGAGCTTTTCCCCAGGAGAGGTACCGAGATCAACTTCACTGTAAACGGCACTGCCCATATGGCAAGAGGTGCCTTGGGAGAGTCTGCCATAGTCAAGATGAACGGACAGCTTGTGGGACTTAATACAAAGCTTATTCCCAACAGCAGCGTGGAAATAGAGGCATCCACCACCGGAGGAGGAGCCTCCATGACCATAGAACAGCTTGATGAATTCACCTCGGAAAATGTCACCTTTGTGGTAAACGGCAGGCGTATAATCTGTCCGAAATTTGTGGAGGTAAATGGTATTTTGGAGCCTCCCAGCTACATCATCCGTGAGGGAGATGCAGTTGAGACCAGAGCATTTTATACCGTTGGCCAGTTGGCGGAGTTTATGGATCTGGATATCGACCTTAACCATGAGATTATCGTCAACAACCGGGTAGGGGATCTAAACAGTCTGGTGTATGATAACTTTACCATTGACTGGACCACCACAGGTCTGTCCTGGGCAGAGGGAAGGGCTGAGGAGGAAAGAGAGCGTAAAGAGGCTTTGACCGGGGATGATGCCGGTGATGCTGAAAGCCAGTCCGGGGATGATGATGAAGTCATGGAAGAAGAAAATGATTCCTATGATGATCTGCCAAAGGATGATGATATCGGCACGGATGCATACGGTGATGCAAATATTCCTTACCGTCCCAACACCCCTCTTAAGGAGGAGGCAATAGAGGAGATCGAAAAGAGCATAACCTCCACCATCCATGTTACCATCAATGACGAGGAATACACCCTTGAAGGACAAAAGGACTATATCTTTTCGGATATTTTTACAAAGATAGATTTTGACACCACACCTCATTCCAAAAAGAGGGTCGTCACCAGGATCAACGGCGAAAGATGCGGATACGCAGATATGCTAAAGGACGGCGACAATGTAGAGATAAGGTGGGAAGACCTATAAAGGTGGGAGGAATACAGGATCATGGAGTTTTTTTCCATAGCCAGCGGTTCATCCGGTAATTGCATATATGTGGGCAATGACAATGACCATCTGATGATAGATGCAGGCATATCCGGCAAGCGGATCGAGGCAGGCATGAATGAATACAACCTGACCACTTCCGACTGTACCGGGATACTTATTACCCATGAGCACAGCGACCATGTGGGAGGATTAGGGGTCATATCCAGAAAGTACGGCATACCCATATATACCACCGCAGGCACCATGAATGCAATTTTAAAAAGCAGATCCTTAGGCACTATAGACAGATCCCTTTTTAATGTGATAGAGCCGGACCACGATTTTTCCATAGGAGAGCTTTTAATACATCCCTTCAGGGTCTCCCATGACGCGGCGGATCCTGTGGCATACATTGTAAGTGATGGCAGAAAAAAGGTGGGAGTCTGTACGGATCTGGGCACCTATGATGACTACATCATAGACAATATAAGCGGTCTCAATGCTATTTTGTTAGAGGCAAACCATGATGTGAGGATGCTGCAGGCAGGGCGTTATCCCTATCCACTTAAGCAGCGGATATTAAGCGATCATGGACATCTGTCCAATGAAAACTCCGGCAGGCTTTTGTCATCTGTTTTAAATGATGATATATGTCATGTTTTTTTGGGACATCTGTCAAAGGAAAATAATTACGAACAGCTTGCGCTCACCTCTGTGCAGACGGAGGTATCCATGGCAAGTTGCCCCTACAGAGGCACGGATTTTCCCATTACCGTGGCTTTGCGGGATAGTGTGAGTGAGAAAATAACTGTTTAGTCGCAACGTATTTAGAGGAGAAATAATGGAAAATAAGGATCGTACCATAGTAACTGTAGTCGGAAAGGATACTGTAGGTATCATAGCCAAGATCACGACCTACCTTGCCAACAATCATATAAATGTACTGGACATATCCCAGACCATAGTGCAGGGACTTTTTCATATGATGCTGATAGCCGATCTGTCTACTTCGGAAAAGCCTTTTGACGAGTGCCAGAAGGAGCTTTCACAGATAGGTGAGGAGATCGGTGTGGAGATCCGGGTGCAAAAAGAAGAGATATTTGAAATGATGCACAGGATCTGAAATTTATCACAGTCGGGAGTCAGTTATGATCAGCATTTTAGAAGTGAATGAAACCAACAAAATGGTTTCGGAGGAAAATCTGGATGTGCGTACCATTACGGTGGGCATCAATCTGAAGGATTGCATAGATTCCAATTTGGATACCTTATGTGACAAGATCCGTAACAAGATAAAAAGGGTGGCAGGTGATCTGGTGCCGGTGGGACAAAAGATCGAAAGAGAGTACGGTGTTCCCATAGTAAATAAAAGAATATCCGTTACACCCGTAAGCCTGATTGGAGAGGCGGCGTGTCACACCCCGGAGGATTTTGTAAAAATAGCCCGTACATTGGATCAGGTGGCAGGTGAGCTGGGTGTGAATTTTATCGGCGGCTACAGCGCACTCATACCCAAGGGGATGACACCTGCGGACGAGCTTTTGATACAGTCAATACCAGAGGCTTTAAGCTGTACGGAGAGGGTCTGTTCCTCTGTGGTTTTGGGCTCCACCCGAGTGGGCATTAATATGGACGGAGTGCGGCTCATGGGGCAGATCATCAGAAGCACTGCAGAGGCTACGGCTGATGCTGACGGTATGGGTGATGCAAAGCTTGTGGTATTTTGTAATCCCACAGATGACAATCCCTTTATGGCTGGAGCTTTCCATGGAGTGACCGAGGGAGATGCTGTCATAAATGTGGGAGTGTCCGGTCCCGGAGTGGTAAAAAGAGCCATAGAGCAGGTGAGGGGCGAGAGTTTTGAGGTGCTTTGTGAGACCATTAAAAAGACGGCATTCAAAGTTACCAGAGTTGGACAGTTAGTGGCAAAGAGGGCATCCGAAGAGCTTTCCATACCCTTTGGTATAGTGGATCTTTCTTTAGCACCTACTCCGGC
>CAMOZG010000105.1 GCA_946630825.1 uncultured Lachnospiraceae bacterium | reverse complement strand
AGGCGACCACTAATATAGCCGCATCCCGAACCTGGTACCATGGATCGTCCTGCCAACCCATAAAGCATACCCTTTCACTTAATCCCAGATCTTCGGCTAATCCTTTCATTTCGTCACTCAGCCGTCCATCTCCCACTACATCCAATTTCCAATTACTGTCTTTGGCTTGGGCTATAGCCTTCAATATTACATCAAGTCTCTTTTCTATATCGATCCTGCCTACAAAACAAAGCTTCCGAGCATTCAATTTTGCGGGAGAAATATTTGGCTTCTCAACGGGATTCCCAATAACATAAGTCTTTGCATTAGGATAGACCTCTGTTATCTCCTCTTTAGTCTTATTTGAGAGACAGAAATGATAATCCGCAAAACCCAGATGTTCTAATCCGCCCCAACCCAGATCCTTATATACCTGTATACCACTGTGAAGCCAGCTAACAAGCGTGTACTTAAGCTTCAAAGAGTCCCGAACAAGATTACATGCAGTAGTTACAATCGGAATCCATGTTGCTATACATATATCAGGCGCACCCATTTTTTGAACAAAAGCACTGTAACATTCTGCGCAGTATTTGACATCAAGCTTGATATCCGTCGGATTATCCACCGCCATAGACCACTGTTTTTCATATCCATCAAGATAGTCTTCGCCACCTTGAACAACATGAAAAATACGAAGATTATATTTTTCACTTAAAATAGATTGTGTCCAAGATTTTATTACATATTCTACGCCGCCCCGGGATCCCCCGGTCGGCATAACCACATCAATAGTTTTCTTATCCGTATTATCATCTATACTGTACAAAGGTTCACCAAACAACTCCTCATATAGTGATCTTGCCACCGCATTTTGTTGTTGGAGCACAAAACTATTATTCTTTGCTCCCGGAACCATCTCAAGAAACTTCTTTTTTATACTGGTAAGTTTATCTAAAAACAGTGCCGTGGCTCCCATTCGTTCTGATCGTATTCTAGCATTTAGAGCTCCCGCATAAAAGAACCATTCTACCAAATCCCATATTCCATCTCTCCTGGTATTATACAGATCATACAGATCGAATTGAACCTGTATGGTATCTGATAAACTTCTAATGGATCTTTCATTAAAATACAGACCATTCTCATTTTTCCTATAGTAGTATAAGATCTTATCCCATGTGCAGAATATCCTGGCCTTTAAAAAACATTGCATACTAAAATAATAATCCTCTGAAATATAAAGAGTTTCAGAAAACATTATATTGTTTTGTCGCAAAAAATCTGTTCTGTATATTTTCCCACATACTCCGGCATATTGCTCTTCCGCAATCAAAAGTCCCCTTAAATCGTTTGTTCGGGTCACTTCATATACACTGTTTTCTCTAACATGTGATGACAGTTCTTTTCCATCATCTCCCACAATAACAAGGCTTGCCGCCACTGCATCTGCCTCTGTTTCAACTATTCTATTATATAAAGATGATAAATAATCCTCTGAAACCCAATCATCTGAGTCTACAAACGTAATGTAATCCCCGGTTGCATATTCCATACCAACATTTCGCATTTTGCCGGCATAACCACAATTTGACTCATTGGTAACTATAAGAATATTCTCTGGATATTTCGATTCATATTCTTTTAAGATATCTACCGTATGATCGGTTGATGCATCATCCACGAGGATTATCTCAACATCAGAAAACGGATAATCCTGCATTATCAGGCTATCCAGACATTTGCGTATGTATTTTTCCCGGTTATAACATGGTACAATGACTGTTATCTTATCACCCATATCTCTTACCATACAACTTAGATGCGTGCATCCAATAAAAGCCTGCACAAAGCTCCGTAGGTAGTTTCCATTCCCTCCGGTGTAAAATGGGAAAGCTCGGCCTTATATGACATTTTAAAAAACTGTGTATCTCGAGTAAGCGTATCCATCCATTCCGGATCATATTCCTGATTACCATAAAAAGCCATCAAATCACCCGTATGCAGATTATTGGGAGGCACTGAATCTATACTCTCTTTTGCCCAAACAAAACTGTCATATGCAATTGCAATCATATAATCCGTCAAATAGTAATCCAACACCTGATCGTGTCTATCAAGATAAAACAGCCAACTATCATATATAAACTTAAAAAGAGGCATATTAGCCGGAGATTTTAGCAAATACGTAGCCCAGCGTCCTTCAGCAGGATCTGGATAGGGCGCCTCTACTTTAAATCCATATTTTTGAGTAAAAAAAGAGTTGTTGTAGAAAAAATCCTTGTCTATCTTTCTGCCCACAAATATTGTAGAATCGATCCACCATCCACCATATCTGTAAAGCAAAGCACTTCTTAAGACATCCGAAAAATGGGCAATAGTTATGACCTCGTCATTCAGTTTCTCCGAAACTATTGATGGAAGCTGTATAAAATCCGTATAATTATTTTTATCCAAAACATGGATATCTATATATTCAGCCGGTAGATTCTTTTTCATACTGGCAACACATAATCTGACCATCTCCGGCATTTCATCTATGCCCTGCCACCAAAACACCCATACCGGAATACGCTGTCCTATATCACCTCTATTAATTTTATAGTCTATCGGTGAATATTCTTCGACTATTCTTTTAAGAAATGTATTCATGTAGGAATAGATTATTGTTACATATTCGCTGTTTGTCATTATAACCTCGTTTTTGTCAACACTATCTATGAGTGAAATTACCCAAACAATTCCCTTTGCAACTCTTTGTTAAACTCACTTTTATCAGTATATATCAGTTCATTATCTTGTAACGAAGGGAACTTCTCATTTAGTTCACATCTGATTTTTGGCAATAACTGAAGAAAGACTGATGCTCCCCCAAGCTCTTCACACTTTCTCTTCATTCCAAATACTGCTCCATAAACCATCCATTCTATTTGTAGTTTTGCTCTACTCATATTCTTTATGTATAAGGGATACAATCTGCATTGGGCCTCAAGACATTCGCTCACATGTGAAAGAGCCTTTCCAGAGTTCCATGCTCCGACAGGATTAAAACTATAATAATATAAGGCATCTGATATGCTTATTAATCGATCTGCACTCATAATGCTTTGAGTATGAAAATACGTATCTTCTGCAACATGCAGATCTTCCGGAAAACTAATACCATTAGCTCTAAGAAAAGCCATCCTATAACATTTGCCCCAAACCCAGCCATCCAGACCATCATTTAATACCAATGCTGCGAATCCATCATTTTCAGTAGTAATATACATACAATCAGACTTCACAGAGGCGCCTATTACATTACCGTCATCAACCATACAGTAATTACATTCCACTATATCAGCCGTGTGTAATCTTGCCTGAACATACAGCTTCTCAATATAATCTTCTTTCACCACATCATCTGAATCCACAAAATATACGAATGCTCCTGAAGCATAGCTCATTCCGATATTTCTTACCTTTCCAATATATCCGCCGCTTTGTTCCTCACATTCAATCAAAAGTATATTATCAGGATACCTCTCTTCATATGATCGTAGGATATGAAGCGTGTCATCTGTAGATTTATCATCCACGACTATGATCTCCATAAGTTCTAATGGAAATGTCTGATTTAATATACTATCTAGGCACCTTCCAATATATCCCTGTCTATTATAGCAGGGGATTACAACAGATATTTTTTCCCCTTCGCAACCAGCCGCTTGCTGTAATAGTTTAATGTCCATGTCTCTCCCTATTTAAAATCATCTGAATAATCTAATTACATCTGTTACAAATCGTTCCTTTTCAGCCATAATCATCTCTCTGTATTCAGAAAAGTCTTTCTGCCTTTCATCAAAATTAGCAAATATGTCGGTGATCATGTCTCTAACCATATCTGTATCAACCCCTGATGAATCATCTATCTTATACCTGTCAGGAATAGGCACATCCTCATGATATGCCGCCGATCCTCGTCTGCCTGTAATCACACAACATCCTGATATGGCTGCCTCTCTCGGGATCCGGTCTTTCCCCGGATGTTCTCCCACGTCCACGTATATTTTAGCCAGATTCATAGCTGCCCTAACCTTTTCACGAGTCATATTTTCAAGAGGATACCAGAAGATTTCATCCTTTGTGGCATCTATAATGCTTTTTAACCGACTGCCTCCCTTTGCAGGATTAAATATAACCATATCCTTTCTCTGAGAGTTATCCGTAACAGCACCTTCTAAATATATATCATTTAAATAATCCGAAAGATAATCTATAAACCGAGGCGATATACAAAGTCTGTTTTGTAAAAAATCCATGGCATAATATGACTGCCCCAGATGGATCACATCCGTTCTATCAGAAAAATTGTAGTAATCTAAATTTTTCTGCACCTGCATATCTTCAGCGCTCAGTCCGTGCTGCGCCTTCACCGCCTCTATATAGCCGTCTACAGACAGCCACCAGGCTACCTTTGTAGCATTTTTAATCTTCGAGAAAAGATCATATCCAAGCTCTGGGATAACCACAATGTTATCCTCTCTGTCTATAACATCCCAGTTCGTCTCCCTAATAACATTATATTTTTCATATGCATCAATAGTAGGTGTATCTACTATGTGATAAGGATACATTCTGGAAATATATACTATCCTTGCTTCTACCCCTGTCAGATTAAGAACATATACCAACTGATGCAGAAGCTCCGGGCCTCCGCTTTCTACTTTTTCAAGTGAAAATACATATACCATTTTCTTCCTCTAAAACCATATTTAAAGTGTCATATTTTATCATGTCCTGCCTTGTTACAAAAATTGCAACAGATCCCTGTCAATCTCTTCTGCTCTCGCTCTCCAAGTATGAGAGTTTAATGCAGATACACGACCGAAATCAGCAATTTGCTGCATCCTGTTCGTGTGAGACAGAAGATAGGAGATCATATCAGGCAGCAAGCCAATTTCCGTCAAACGAAAAAAACCAAGCTGGGCATCCTCTATAGAATAATCTTCTCCCGCATATATTCCCGAAAATTCCTCTGTCATATATTTTGATGTATCTGTCACAGCCAGCGCACCGGAAAGCATCCCGTTAAAAACCCTGTCATGTGTGCCGTCTTTAAACCATGCCATGGTAGAAAGAACTATTTTAGAATCACTCATAATATTGGGAATATCATATGCAGAAATCCTGCCCCTATAATCAACAGATGAGTTTTTAAGCCACTCACATTTTTCCCAACCAAAACCATATAATGTAACCCTGATGCCTGCCTTTGACAAAGTTCGTATAACCTCTTCCCTATAGTGTGACACTGCCAAAAGATCCACATAATGCAAATCGGCTATCACTTTTCTTAGTTCATTTACCGGAAGTTCTATTCCTCTGTCCAATAAGCAGGACTCCAACACCTCCTCTGTAGTGCGCCAGGGTTCAGATATAAGAATCTCTATAGCTTCATCCGCAACATTTTTTGCATCAAAAACAAATTTTGAAAAATCCGGCATTATTTTATAGGCATTTGGGGCAGATATGCCTCCTGTATACACCACATCAATACTCCTGTCACTGACAGCTTTACACTTTTCGGTATACTCAAATCCCCCATGAGGTAAAAATGCCGCCGCTGATACATTAGGATAATTTTTTAAAACATACTCCACATGGTTTCTGTCCGGACATAGCACTGTATTACCCTCTGGATAAACCGCAAATGCTTTATCAAAGCAAAACGGGTGATCCATGAGCATAGTAACCTGGGGTATTCCAAAATGAGTCCAGAAATTCTCACCCTCATGAAGTTCCAAAAAAGAGCCATAGAAATTGTAATTTAAAAATGCTGTCACCATGCCTTTTTCATAAAAACCAGCGAAGGCTCGCATATCCTCCATTATATCCTGTCTGCCCATAATAAGGACTTCATACCCCATCTGACGAAATGCTTCAACCAGTCTGTCACTAAACTGATCCAACACATCATGTCCATCATACCAGAAGACTATGCGACGTGGAGGTATTTTCTCTTCTAACACCTTTTCCATACTTTTATAGAATGTTTCCGGCAAAAAAGCTGACTCATATCCAATCCGTGCTTCCGACCTAAGATTTTCATATTCCTCGGTAGCTTTAATCCTTGCAGCATGCACAATAGCACTTGCCAAAGCATCACTATCTTCAGCTGGCACTGTAATACATCCTCTTTTTTCTACTATGCCGACAATTCCACATGCCTCGGTAATAATCACAGGGATTCCCAGCATCATAGCTTCTGCCGACACTCCAGACACCGTATCCACCCGTGATGGAGTTATCATATAATCAGATCTTGCTATAGCCTCAACAATTTCCTGATGTGGGACTGAATCGTTTATCAGTATTTGTCCATCAATCCCTTCCAATCCTCTGAGCTTTTTTAGTATCTCCTGATCTGAATTTTTCATATCCCCATATATAATAAATCTTGAAGACTCTCTTATTTCGATAGGTAGCTTTTTGATTGCATCAGCCAACACATCCTGCCCTTTCATATGTGAGTATATTCCTACGCATATAAAAGTAACCTTATCACTGTCTTTATCCCTGGTATATTTCCTCGACGACAGATCTTCCACCATAAAAGAAACTGTCTCAGGTCTTGTTCCATATCTTTTTTCAATAATATCACTGATCAAAGGTGATGCCGATATGACACTTATATTTTGATTAAGTTTTGCAAAATCTGGCAAAACATCCTTGTATAGTTCAAAATAGTTCTCCGGCTCATGTATCCACCAAATAGTGGGAATATCCGTATGATTAAGTACATGAATCGCCTCAAATGTGATCAGCGTATTACAGAAAACACACTCAAATTTTTTGAACTTCTCTATAAATATCTCCCAGTCCTGCAAAAAACCTGAATGTATGCTTACAGTTATCCCCATATCTTCCAATTCCGCCCGAAGCGACCCCTCACTCATGGAAATAACTTCTATATAACACCCTCTGTTTTTTTGAAACCTGATAAGCTCCATTAAAGCTAATGGCGCGCCGGTTCGCATGAGCTGGTGAGTTATAAAAAGCAGCCTGTTTGTCATCTTTTTTTATCCCTCAGCAACTTTAATAGAACATTGATATCCGTACTATAATCAAGAAGCTCTGATTTACCTTCTTTCATCTCCTTATCACATATCAATATTATTTCCCAGATATCATTCAGATCCCCAAACAAATCAGACGCCTTCATAAGTACATCAGGTCTGACCTTAGTAACCTCCTCAAACATCTTTTTTGCCTCGGCTATCTGCCTGTTTTTTATTAGTAAAGTAAGTGCATCTTTTAATTCCAAGCTTTCCGCCTTCTCGCCGGTCATCATCAGATGACCCTCATGAATATTTTTATTATTATGTAAAGCCCACACATAAACTAAAATTTCCGACAGAAACCCGTATATCCTGGCATGATATTCATCATAACCAGTAACATCTATTTTTTCACCGGCAGTCACAAGCACATCAAACAGCCAGGCACAATAATCCATATAATCCTGCCTATGCATCACAAATATATTTCCAAAATAGCGTTTATGTCCATTCATGGCTTCATAAAATTCCGGCAGATAATTCGGGCACGCAGTCTGTATTCCATACTCTAATGCATCAATATCTTTAGCCTGATGTTCCCTTGCGTAGTTTTCTCTATAGGTTAATTCACACGGAATACATTGCGAGATAAGCACCCCATGGTCAGAAATCGCATTTTCAAAATCTACCGCCTCCATCAATCGACCTTTGTCATCCGTAAAAAACCTTCTGTAATGACACACCCCTATAATGTCAGAATCCATATCATTTTTCCAAACCCAGTAAATTCCCGTCAGTTCCCCGAATTTATGGTTTAGATCTGATATATTATCTCCGGTATTATCAGGAAGATATCCCAAGTCCTCACTTGATCTGGCTCTACCCACCTGCATGGGAA
>CAMOZG010000104.1 GCA_946630825.1 uncultured Lachnospiraceae bacterium | reverse complement strand
CCGGGGGCATCCCCTTTACAATACACTCTATTACGCCTCCTACCGAGTCCCCGGCTTCTGCTGCAGCAGCCGCATCCCCAACATATGAAGCCCTAGCTGACACACTGATTCCAAGCCTTGATAAAACAAGAGCCGCCACCGCTCCTGCCGCCACCCGGGCTGCGGTCTCTCTTCCAGAGGAACGTCCGCCTCCCCGGTGATCCCTGATCCCGTATTTGGCATCAAATCCAAAGTCCGCGTGTCCCGGTCTGTATACATCCTTTAGGGCATCATAATCCTTTGAGTGCTGGTCGCTGTTTTTTATCATAATGGCAATGGGAGTGCCTGTGGTAACTCCATCCATCACGCCTGACATGATCACAGGCTCATCCGCCTCCGACCTCTTTGTGGTGTAGCCTCCCTGCCCCGGTCTGCGGCGTGCCATATAGGGCGCAATATTCGAAGCGGAAAGGGGAAGCCCCGCCGGACATCCGTCTATCACACATCCTAAAGAGCCCCCGTGGGACTCACCCCAGGTGGTGACCCTGAAATTTTTTCCAAAAGTTGATCCTGCCATATTTCCTCCTCCGGCACTTTTTATATACTGATGCGGTTGAATTCGTAGGGTGTATTCTGGTACACATAATAATTCAGCCAGTTTGTATAAAGTGTATTGGCGTGCCCCCTCCACTGAAGCAGGGGTTTCTGGGTGGGATCATTGTCGGGATAGTAGTTGATGGGCAGATCCACATAATCAAGCCCCTTATCCATATCCCGTCTGTATTCCTTATCCAGGGTAAAGCGGTCGTACTCAGGATGCCCCATACAGTAGATGGCGCTGCCGTCATTTTTCATGCACAAAAGAAGCCCCGCCTCTTTTGACTCCGCCAGGATCACTATATCCTCTATGGCAGATACCTCCTCCGTCATAACAGTGGTATTGCGGCTGTGAGGTGTGTAAAAATAGTCGTCAAAGCCACGCACCAGAGGCACCTTTCTGTGGAGGACCTTATGCCGGTACACTCCGAATATCTTTTTTTCAACTATGTGCTTTTTAATCCCGTACTCATGATACAAAGCCGCCTGGGCGCCCCAGCACAGATAGAGCACTGATGTCACATGCTCCTTTGCCCAGTCCATCACCGCCGTGATCTCGTCCCAATACTGCACCTCTTCAAACTCCATAAGCTCCACCGGCGCTCCTGTGACGATAAGCCCGTCATAGTATTCATCCTTAACATCCGAAAATGTCTCATAAAAGTTGTTAAGATGAGACCGGGATGTATGGGTGGACTCATAGCTTTCAGTGGTCAAAAAGGATATGTTGCACTGAAGGGGAGTATTGGAAAGCATCCGAAGTATCTGAAGCTCCGTATCCTCCTTTAGGGGCATCAGATTCATAATGGCTATCTCCAGGGGACGTATGTCCTGATGCAGGGCTCGATCCTCATCCATCACAAAGATGTTTTCATGTTCTAATATACTGTAGGCAGGTAAATCCTTTTGTGTTCTGATGGGCATAATCACATCCTCCTAAGATTCTATCATCTTTAAAAGTTCTTCCTCGGACAAAACAGGGATACCAAGGGCTTGTGCCTTGTCAAGTTTGGATCCTGCAGCCTCTCCTGCCACCAGATAGTCCGTCTTTTTGGAAACGGAACCGGTGACCTTTCCGCCATTTGCTTCTATCAGATCCTTGGCTTCGCTTCGACCCATGGAAGGCAGGGTGCCGGTGATGACAAAGGTCTTTCCGGCAAAAACCGACGAGGCAGCTTCTTTCTTTTCCTTTTTAAAATTGACTCCGTATTCCCGAAGGCGCTCTATCACCCGGCGGTTGGCTTCCTCGGAAAAATAATCCCTTATGCAAAGGGCTGTAACCTCTCCTATGTCGGAGACCTCCGTAAGCTTTTCCATATCAGCCTCCATGAGATGGTCCATATCCCCGAAGTGGTCCAAAAGCTCCTTGGCTGCGGATTTTCCCACGTTTGGAATCCCAAGTCCCGTAAGGAGTCTGTCTGCATCATTGGACTTGGAGGCTTCGATCACGGAAAGCAGCTTATCCGTATTTTTCTCCTTGCCGATAATGCCAAGGCTGATAAGCTCATCCCTGTGGTCTGAGAGGCTGTAAATATCAGCCACATCCGACAGATAGCCTCGATCCACCAGTTCCTCAATATAGACCGATCCGAAGCCCTTTAGATCCATGGCTTCCCGGCTGACAAAATGGATGATGTTTCTCACCCGAAGTGCCGGACAGGCTGCTGATGTACACTTGATATCCGCAGTGCCCTCCTCCCTGTGGGTCCTGCTGCCGCAGACAGGGCAGGTGTCGGGGATCTTATACACCGAGGGGCTGTTCTTTTTTTTCACGGATTTGATCTTTGGAATGATCTCACCGGATTTGTATACCAGCACCGTATCCCCTATGTCCACTCCCAGATCATCTATGAAATCCTGGTTGTGCAAAGTGGCACGGCTTACAGTGGTTCCGCAGAGCCTGATGGGAGTAAATACAGCCGTGGGATTGATGCGTCCCGTGCGTCCCACGGAAAGCTCTATATCCAAAATGGTGGCTTCCTTTTCCTCCGGGGGATATTTGTAAGCCACTGCCCATCTGGGAACCTTTGAGGTGTTGCCAAGGGTCTCTCTTTGGGCGTAGGAATTAAGCTTTACCACGGCTCCGTCTATGTCGTATGCCAGCTCACCCCGGTGCTCGCCTATGGCTTGGATCGCATCCCACACCTCGTCGGCACTTTTGCATATGCGGTAGTCCTCTATGACCGGGATCCCGTTTTTTTTCATATATTCATATGCCTGGCTGTGGGTGGTAAAATCCATCCCCCTGACCTGCTGCAGATTAAATACAAACATGGACAGACCTCTGGATCTGACTATGGATGAATCAAGCTGTCTTAAAGTCCCTGCGGCACAGTTTCTGGGGTTTGCAAAAAGCCGCTTTCCCTGAAGCTCCTGAGCTTCATTGACCCGCTCAAAATCCTCATTTTTCATATAGACCTCGCCACGAAGTTCCAGATACTCAGGGGGCTCAAAGGTGAGGTTCTGGATCACATCCTCCACCTCTTTTGCATTGGCGGTAACATCCTCGCCGTACTCTATGCCGTCTCCTCTGGTCTCTGCCATTACAAGGCTGCCATTTTCGTACCTTAGGCTCATGGAAAGACCGTCTATTTTGTACTCCACCACAAATTCAGGATCCCCGAACCGGGCTATCATATCCTCTACAAAATGATCCACGTCCTCTTTGGAAAAAACATCCTGCAGGGAGAGCATGGGTACATTGTGCCTGACCAGGACCCCTGCCTCTCTTTTTGCCGATCCCCCCACATGCTTTGTGGGGGAGTCATTTGTGGCGTACTCGGGATGCTCTGCCTCCAGCTTTTTAAGACGCTGCATCATCATATCGTATTCGTAGTCGGTTATTTTGGGCGCGTCCTGGTTATAGTATAGCTCGCTATGATATTCCAGTTCTTTTTTTAGATTTTCTATTTCGGTTCTAATGTCCATATATCTTCCTTCTGAGTTCCGCCACCTCCGGTGCCGTAAGCTTTCTGTACTGACCCTCTTCTATCCCGTCCAAAGTCAGATCCAGCTCCCTGATCCGCTTTAAGTCCAAAACCTTATATCCCAGCGCAGAGCACATCCGTCTTATCTGGCGGTTAAGACCCTGGTGGAGGGTGATGGAAAAGCTGTTGTCCGAAAGCTTTTTTACCTTTGCCGGGGCGGTGGTTTTATCAAGATCACGCAGGTGCACACCCTTTTGCATGGCTATGAGAAAGGGACCTGTTATGGGATGATCCACTCTCACCTCATATTCCTTGTCGTGACCGGATGAAGCCTTTGTGATCTCGTATGCCAGATCCCCTGCATTGGTAAGCAGAAGAAGCCCTCTGGAATCCTTGTCCAGCCGACCCACGGGGTATATTCTCTCAGGATATCCGATAAAGTCAATGACGTTTTGGGGCTCCCTTTTTTCAGCCGTGCAGACTATACCAACGGGCTTATTAAAAATGAGAACAACCTCGTCTGTCACGAGGTTGATCTCTTCATTGTCCACATAAACTTTCTGTCCCGGCAGAACCCGGTCTCCGGCGGATGCGGGGGTGCCGTCTATCATGACCCTGCCCTCAGCTATCTTCCTGTCAGCCTCACGTCTGGAACAGACTCCAGCCAGGGATATGTATTTGTTGATCCTAAGTCCCCTGCTTTCCATCTTACTTCAGATATTCCGACTTAATGTAGCCTGTCTCGTCGCCGTACTTAACCTTTGTCCAGCCTTCCTCATACATCATGATGACCTCAACAGTGGAACCGGAATATGCCACAGCCACCTTTGAAGCGGACTCACTCATGCTCTCACGGACGTTTACGGTATTGGAAAGGGTGACCTTTTGGCCCTCACTGTAGAGGGTGGTGTTTGCCTCACTGCTTTCCTCGTTGCGGTCGCTTTCCTTATCTAAGAACTCTGTCTTGATCCAGCCCTTGTCGTCGCCGTACTTGACTCTGGTCCAGTCACCCTTGGTACGGTATGCGGTAAGCTTGGTACCGTCATCCACCTTGCCTAAGGACTTGGAATCTGTGCTGGGCTTTTTACGCAGATTGACGGTAGCATTGGTAACCACCTTGTAGGAAGAATCCTCTTCCTTTTTCTCCTCTTCGGCTTTTTTCTTTTTCTCTTCTTCCTTGGCTTTCTTCTTTTCTTCCTTTGCCTTTTCCTTTTCTTCTTTTTCCTTTTGTGCCTTTGCCAGCTTCTCTAAGGCTTCTTTCTGTTCCTTTTCCTCCTGCTCCTTTTTCTTTTCGGCAAGCTCGGTCAGGGTGCGGTAGTTCTGTGCCCATTCCTGAATCTTGCCCGGGAGGGTCTCGGCGGTAAATGTATTGAAATCATTATCCGCTATCATAAGTTCGTTATACTCCCTCTGGATATCTGCCTGGAGTGCCATAACATCCTCCTGCTGCTCAAACTGGGCTATGAGGGACGCCACCTCGGGATCCATGGGATTTTCGTTATTCTGCTGGTTATAGGTGCTGTAGAGATTGTTGATGAAAAGGGATCCGTCATCACCGGTCTCAACATAGAAAAAGTCAAGTCCGGGGGCAGCACTTTTAAGATCCTTGAAATGGATCTTTACATGGGCGGACAAAAGATAAGCCCCTTCGGTGGTACCCTGCTTTGTAAATATATCAACTATCTCGTAGCTTTCCACATAGGTGGAGAGAAATTCAATGTAGCTTTTTTCGGAATCGGAAACAGGGTGTGCTACTGCCTCCACGCCCTCAATATTTCCAGAGGCTACCGCCTCGTAGTAGGTGGTCAGAAGCTGTCTGTATACATCGGAGTCCTCATCAGCCACCACGTAGCTTCCTCCCGCCTGCACATCATTATTATTTGCTTTTTGAATATGTGCGGACACTGAAATGGCAACGGCAAAAGCCGCCAGGATCAGCACTCCTAAAAAACGTTTACTCTGTACAAAATGTGATTTTAATATCTTATCGAAAAAATTCTTTATATTATCCATATTTAAATATACCTCTCGTCCCTGTAATACGAATTTACTCGTTTCCACAGTTCTTTAAATGTAACAAATAAGGGAGGTTTTGTCAATTGTGGGGGAAGTTAAGATTTTATAGAGAACTCGGATTCGTTAAGTTCTCTGCATGTAGACGACAGGATTCGAACCTGCGATCTTCAGAGTCGGAGTCTGATGCGTTATCCAGCTACGCTACGCCTACAAATAAAAAAATTTTTAAAATGACCGGTAAGAATTCTTACCGGTCACCTTAAGCTGCCCCACTAGGATTCGAACCTAGGTAATGACGGAGTCAGAGTCCGTTGCCTTACCGCTTGGCGATGGGGCATTAGTCGCTAACAGCGACAACCATTGCATTATATACGATAGGCAACAAAAAATCAAGTCTTTTTTTTAATCTTCCAGTTTCATATCTCCTTCTTTGACCCAGCCAGCTTTTTTTAGCACCATATTGATCACAAGTGACAAGACTGCAGGCAGTACGAAACAGATCAGAACCATGCCCAGCCAGTCGGTTCCTGTAATGGCTGCCTTAGCGCCTGCCTCCACATCATTGACCCATCCGGTGTACACTCCTATGGGACCCACCAGACCGCAGGTGCCCATGCCTGAGGATACAGGCGCACCGTTCATCTGCATTTTAAATATACAGGTGGCAATGGGACCCGTAATGGCGGATGCCAAAGTAGGCGCTATCCAGATCCGGGGATTTTTTATGATATTTCCCATCTGAAGCATTGAGGTTCCTATGCCCTGGGAAACCAGTCCGCCCCAGCCGTTTTCCTTAAAGGATATGACAGCAAAGCCCACCATCTGGGCACAGCAGCCTGCCACAGCCGCTCCTCCTGCCAGCCCCGTAAGAGCCAGCGCCGCACATATGGCTGCCGAGGATATGGGCAGGGTCAAAAATATGCCAACTAAAACAGAAACAATGATCCCCATTACAAAGGGCTGCTGTTCCGTTGCCCACATAATGAGATTTCCCAGCCACATGGCTGCACTTCCGATAGGAGGGGCTATCAGCACCGACATCAGTATACCCATAACTATGGTAACAAGGGGTGTGACCAGAATGTCGATCTTTGTCTCCTTGGATACGGCTTTTCCAAATTCAGCCGCTATTATTGCCACAAACAAAACTGCCAGAGGACCACCGGCACCGCCAAGTGCGTTGGCAGCGAAGCCCACAGTCACCATGGAAAAAAGAACCAGTGGCGGGCACTTAAGGGCATATCCTATTGCCAGCGCCATGGCAGGTCCGCTCATGGCTGATGCAAGTCCTCCCACCGTATAGGATTTTTCTGCAATGGTTGCCACCTCCTGTGTCAGCCACCCTATGTGAAACTGCTTTCCCACAGTATCCAGGATGGTTCCCATCAAAAGGGAACAAAAAAGTCCCTGAGCCATGGCTCCCAAAGCATCCACTCCGTAACGCTTCAGAGATATCTCAATATCCTTTTTTTTCAAAAATCCCTTAACACTCATTATTCTCTCCTGTCTTCTAAAAGTTGAGTTCCATTTCCACCACATCCGTAGCAGCCTCTGCATGTGGCAATAACTTTTCAATGATCTTTTGGGTAGCTTCCATGCCTATCCAAAAAGCCAGTTCGCAATCCGGATCGAGATTTTTGTATGCTCCTATGGCGGCTGCTGAAAGAAGATAGCCTGTCATCGGAGAAACCATACCATACCCGTCATGGAATAAAAGCCGGTTATGGATGATTCCTTCTGTAGTTTTTTCAAAGAGAATACAACTGTCTATCTCCCCATTACTGACTCCGAAAAACGAAAGACGATCATCCAGATCATTTATATTTATCACCGAAGCAAATCCTAATTTCGATAGCTTACTGCCAAAGGTATTCAACTGACGCCGGGATACATCTCCAACCTTTACGATCCTTCCCTGTGCAAAAAGCTCCTTCACCTTCTTTATGGCATTTTCTCCTAATAACACGGTATTTTGTTTAAGCATAGTTACAGGTACGTGATAGTAAGAGCCCTCATTATAGGGTGTGAAATCGTATTTCTCAAACAGGTGTCGCAGGATCTCAAGCTTCCCATGGGGAGCCACCAACCTTGCGCTTATGCTGTTTTCTATATCCCTTTCCGAATCCGGCACCCTAAGCAGCATTTCCTTCAGTGCGTATCCCAACAGACCTGATGCGATACCATTATTTGTATACTCCGAACTGACAGCAATGCTTAAGATCTCCGGCAGGGTTATAGCTGCATTCTCACACAGCATTCCCACAATACTCTTGTCTGTTATGGCTACGTAATAATGAAACCGGTAAAAGTCAGGATCTGCAAGTAAGTATGAAAGTAAAAACTGTGGCATTTCCCGCGCTTTTTGTGGTGAGATCCGTTTATATATTATATCCACTTAACCACTCCATTTATTCTTTCTCATTCTTTCGTTCATTGATCCTAGTGTAGCCGTTTTTAAATACCTCGACTTTATGCGCAGAATATTTTTCGATCCTGCAAGAAGTCTGAGTGAGGCGTACCGGGCGGTACGTCGATCCACCTTAGCGTGCAGGCAAATCGTCCGGTGGACGATTTGATCGCGGAAGACGACGCAGCAGGGCGGAAAATAGGCAAGTATAAAGTCGACTTATTTGGAA
>CAMOZG010000103.1 GCA_946630825.1 uncultured Lachnospiraceae bacterium | reverse complement strand
TAGCCGGGTGGAGAGAGAGCTCCACTCGGTTTTTATGTTTATAAGGAAATGCCGGCTCCATCAGCGTTTCCTTGAAACGGGGTTGGGAAGATAAAAAAGGAGGGGAGAGAATGGATGAACTAAAAAAGCAGCTTTTAGAGGGATTGGATCAGGCGGACTGGCTGAAAAGTGAGGTAGATGTATTCGAAGAAAAAACAGAGATCCTGGGAACCCGGGAGCGCATTGAAGACTATGACGCATTCATGCAGGATCCTTTGCATCAGTGGTATGAAGAGGCGGGCCACAAGCTTCGGATGAGGGATCAGGGAAAAGACTGGAATCCCGATCAGCCGGTGATGGATATCATCCTTCGCCCGGTAAAGGTGGAGACACTTGAAGAACCGAAGATGGACAGAAAGGCTACAAAGACCAGGGACAAGGGACTGGAGGAATCGAAAAAAGCCTATGAGAAAAGAGCCAAGGCCTATGGGGAGCACTCCATGGAGAATTCCACCACAGTTTATACCGACTATATCATGAGTGTGGAGGCAGCCTATCAGAAAAAGGGAAACAATGACTGGGAGGACGACCCCAATCCACTTCCTACAGACAGTGAGATAAAGCTTAAAAGGACCATGTTCGACCGGAAGTACAATGCCGAAATGTTCCGGGGGGATTTCTTTGGCAGAAATTATGAATATGTCAGAAGCGAGCTTCATAAGTTGGATCTTTTTTTGAATTACTACGGACAGGGAAAGCCGGCTTATGACACTCTTTTAGATGGAGAAAAATCCCGGATCACCGTGTTGACGGAGACCCAGCGTCTTATGAAGATCTGCTTTGAAAAGGCGCTACAGAGGAATTCTGTGGAGGCAACTCCTACAGGCTTCAAACTAAAAAATCCCAATCAACCCGCAGAGGGAGATGAGGATATGCCGGGAGCCTATCTTACTGCCACCTATGATGCAGTGTGGGATCAGGAACTGAATGACGCCATAGAAGCGTTAAAAACACATATCACAGGCTCCACCCAGGCATATTTTGACGAGACGAAAACCCGTATGATGCAGTCCTATACCCAAAAAGAGGCGGAAGTCCGGGATGAGAAAAAGGTCATGCAGGATGCGGCGGTGGAGGAATACCCCCTGGTGCAGGGGAAGTTTTTCTCACCATTCGCCTATGAAGCAATCCAGAAATTTAAGGCGGCACTGGATGATAAGAAGTACCAGGCGAATATCGAAGCCAATAAGGAACTTATTACCACCATGCTGGGGGATTATATCAATATGCAGGAGGTACTTTCCGAGTATCAGACAAGGAGTAAGACCTGGACCCAGATGGAGGAGGATATCAGTGCCGAATACGGTAGTAATATGAATCTGTATCCTTCGGAGGTGAGGATGCAGGCCAATATGATCGCCAGGGAAAAAAATCTGATCATCAATAGAAGCCAGACCTACTCCGTGGCCTGTAGTGATATGGAGATGGCCCTTCGTCACCTTATCATGGGAAAAAAGGATCTGAATGCCACCACCTATATGCTCCTTAGAAAATACAATTACGAGCCTGCCCTTGAAAAGTCCGCAAGTGACAGCGAGACAGCACGGCTCTATGCGGATGTCTACAGGGAAAAGGAAGCCCTATTAAAGGCAGCGGTACAGCGGAGATTCCCCGGAGATGAGGAGGCTATGACCACTTATACAAAGGGAGATTATAATCGGATCGTAAACCTGATGCGTCCCGGTTATGATGCATACAACGACTCCCTTTTGGATATGCAGGTGATGCGGGCCACCATTGCAAAAATCACAGAGGAAAAGAAAAGGGTACAGGTGCTGACCCGTGATAAGCAGGAGACTCTGGATGCAACAGAGGCGGCTCTTTCTAAGCGTGTGGAAACGATTATCGCACCCAAACTAGAAGCCATGTTGCAATTCAATCTTGGGGATACAAAAAGTATTACACAGGAACAATTGATCGCCATGCAGCCCCAGCTTATTGACCTTGCCATGGCAAGCATGATGATGACTAATTTAGGAGAGTTAAAATCCGATATCCCGGGACTTACGGTGCAGGAAAAGATCTTAGGTAAACCGACGCCGGATCTTGAAAAAACGGACAAGGTGAGATACGAGAGGCTGATGGTCATTTACAAGGTAAAAGCAGAATCCCTTTCCGCAAAGCGGGCGATGCTGGACAGCCTAAGGGTTCAGGCCAGAGCCGCTTCTATCCTGGCTGCCAGCACGGGAGATGATTTTACGGATCCCAAGTCCTGTATGACAGAGGCTGAGATCATTAAAAAGTTAGAACACAATGCGGAATATGACAGGCTTTCCGAGGAGGAGAAGGGTGCTCTTTCCGATGCGGACAAGGTGGTGCTTTTTGCCCGGTCAGAGATGGCAATGGCAAAAAGAGTACAGACATCCATTGAGGATAATCTGGCAAGAAGTGAAGCCATAGGTTATGCGCTGCTTTGGAACACCACCTGGGGCGATACGCCGGATCTGATGTTTGGACATTTGAAGCCGGAGGTTCATGACGGAACAGCACTTTATGAAAAGGGGGAAAAAAGAATCGAAGATCATAAAAAAGCCCTTTTGGAAAAAGGCCACGATAAAGGATCCCTGCCCACGGACGATATCGTCGCAAAGCAGCTGTATCATGAAGCGGAGGCAAAGGGAGATACTCAGGCAATGCTGGAGCTTAGCGTAAGGATAAAACTTCAGCAGGGAGAATCCTATATGCATGTGGATAGAGGCAGCTATACCATGGCCGGGGATGATCACTATATGATCAAAGAGCCAATGTTTCGATCCTTTGCATCCTCCGAGCAGCTCCCGTCTTTAAGAGCCATGTCGAGTGAGGATTATAACGCCATGCTTGGTGATCTTTCCGCCGGTGCCTTTTTGGATGCACATTCCACCGAAGAGGAGGTGCGGGAGGCCAGAGAAAGGAATATCAGAGGCTTCCGCACTTACTACGACACCATCATGCCCTCCTATGAAGTTTTTTTCGAAAAATACGGTTCCGAGACACCGGATGTGCCCTGGATGCTGATGCATTTTGACGAGCTTTGTATAGATTCCGCCAATATTCAGGTAGATAACAATCTGGTGGAGCATGACAAGGCGGTTTTGGACAAGACAAATGCGAAGGATATGCGGCTTAAAAATCTTGTCATGTGGTTTAATAATTATGTGGGAATGGTGCAGGTTATGCGGGCAAAGCTTATGGACAAGGATCCCAAGTCTGCAAAGTATGAAAATATATATACGGATAAGACGTTTTTGAAATTCCAAAATGAGATGGCAAAGCACGCGGCTTTAGTCAAGGCAAATTCAGTGGGAGGTGAATGATCATGGCGACAATAGTACATATCAGTGAAAAAAATGTGGGACTGTTTTTGCCCATGATCCCGGATTATATCAAAGAAGAGATCATGACAGACGAGGACATCCTGCTTTTTGGCATCGAAGATGATGAGGCGGCAGCCGGGGTATGCGTGGCAAGACTCATAGCCCCGGAGGCTCATATCCTGTGGTATTATCTCCATGAAAGCCTTCGGGGAATGGGGATCGGCTTGGCAGGATTTATGGAACTGTCGGAGCTTTTTAAAAGTAATTATGGGGTTGATTTTATCACCATGGGTATCCCTGCAGAGGGTGGCGAAAAAATAGAAAGAATGATAGGAGGTCTGCCTGTGACCACAGGAAGCCTGCCGGAGTGCCACATCTCTACCACCGTAGGGAAGATGCGCTCTTCTAAGAGGCTTTCGGCAGCCTCTAAAAATTCCATCTCCCTTTTGGAACTTGATGAGAAAAAACTTAGAGCCTTCTGCGGTGAACTTAAAAATAAGGGACTGGATCTGGTGCCCATGCCAATAGATAAAAAAGCCTACGCGGCGAATCTCTCGGCAGTTTGTATGAAGGAGGATATGCCGGTGGGGATACTTCTTATCTCAAAGGATGAGGGCAGCCTCTCCATCCCTTATCTGGCAACCCTTACACAAAGCCCTACAGTGCTTAATGACATGATGTGTTTTGTGAAAGAAAAGACCATGCGGCTAAGGGATGATGTGCCCCTTTCCATGAACCTTGTGGATAAAAAGCTAAAAAAGATAGTAAGCGTATTTTTGGATATTAAGGAGGATGATGAGGCATTTATCCATAGCAAAAGAGCAGTGATAGATCTGTCGTTTTTAGAGGAAGCAGAGGATGAGGTGAAAAATCAAATTCTGTTGTGGGAGGAGCTAAGAAAATATGAGGGAAGAGCAGTTTGAAAAGGAAAACAGAGAGAAATCTCTTCTATATGACAGGAAGCTTACTGCACAGGGACACTCTGCCAAATCTGTCAACAACAGATATTGCATTGCCCAAAATCGGGAACGCGCCATAAACGCAAAAAAACTCTCTGCATCTGCCGCTCCCTGTAAGAGCCCCACGGGATATGAATTTTTCTCACGGCCCCGTGGCGTCCGGGATACAAAGAATCTTGGGGGAGAGATCGCAGCCCTCATGGCATACAGGGACAGCATCAGGGATGATAAGGAAAAAGCTGATGAGTATGCCATATTGGATGAGGTTTTGACGGCATGGTTTTTAACCCTTGGTATCGATCCTGTGTCAGGTAAAAAAGCTACAAAGGAGGCGCAAAAAGAGGGTTCCCTTCGTGTTGCAAAGGCTCTTAAGGCATATCAGTTGTTTGTACAGGATCGAAATCTGATATTGAAAGAGTCCAGCTACGACAAGGATGCAAAAGTGAAGTGGGAAAGTGAGATAGAGCGCTACAGAAGTGTGTTGGATCCTGATATTCCCTTGAATCAGCAGATGGATAAGCTCTATGGTGATGAGGGCTTGACCAAGGAGGAGATGTCCTGCGGCAGCATATTGGAGGCTTTTTTCAGTGAAAGATGCCGGTCGGACTGGTACAGGGATCTTGTGGCAATGGAGGATATCCTAAAGCTTCCTGATGCCCCGGGACTCAGGGAGGCACTTCGTGCCAGGATGCCCCTTTTTAAAAAGCCCTCCGAGACCCTTACGGTAGAAGAGATCCGGGATGACCTTAAGTGCTATGAGATACTTTTTGATGAGGATAAAAAGGATGATGATCTTCTTAAAAAGAATTATGAAAAAATACTCCCGAAGCTAAAAGCCTCAATGTCCGAGCTTTACGATTTTCGTATAAGCCACCCCGGAGCTTTTGCAGAACTTTCTCCCATGGGACTTTTTTATCAGGTGAGGGAGCTTTTGGGAAGCTTCGACAAGGCCAGAGGAATGAGGGATATTCTGAATGGAATATTGCATGGCAATGTTTTATTTGTCTTGAATGATAAGGAAAGAGAGGAGTTTTTAGAAGCTTATGTGGAAGCTTCGGCAACCTATGATACACTGATAACCAGATATCAGCACCTGTACAGGGAGGATGCGGCCTTTCCCGGGCGGCCTCCCGCCTCACTTTCAGACATATTGAAAATGGATATGGACTACATAAGCACCTCATATGATTACGCCAGAGTGGATGCGGAAAATGATTGCAGAAAAAGCATGGAAAGGAGGCTGTCATGTACTTAGGAGTTCATATTACAAATGAGAATATAAGTCGTTTCAGCCATCTGATCCCGGAGATCTATGTGGATGATCTTCTTGCGGGAGACCTCATTGGCGCCGCTCTTATTGATGTTATGCATGGGGATGATGCGATTATGGGTGTGATGCTCCTTCGTGCCTGGAACGGATGGATGGAGATCCGTTGGATAAAGATGAGTGAAGCCTATGATACTGATGACTATGGGGCGGATCTGATCTGGAATGTGACCGAATTCTTGCGAGGATGGGAGAACTACAGAGGTATATATGCAAAGATATATCCCAAAGAGACGAAGGCCCTTTCTTATTTTCGCATGGCGGGCTTTAATCTGAAAGAGGATCATGATAATATCCTGGAATTTACCATGGGCGAAATAGTTCCGGGAAGCTATTTGACAGAGCAGGAGGGATTTGAATTTTGCCACACTCTTGGGGATATGACCTCGGAGCAGAAACTTCATCTGGAAAATATGCTGCATGAAGCCTCCGAGCCTTTGGCTATTGAGTTTCCCATAGATTATGACAGCTACGATCAGGATCTGAGTGCAGTATATGAGGATAATGGGATAGTTAAGGCGGTTATTTTCTTTACCACAGACGACAGATGGATCACGGTGAATTTTGCTCACGCAGCCTTTCCCATGGCTTTTGTTACACTGCTTTCCTTTATCTATCAGTGGGCGACTATGATGTTTACAGATGACCAGAGGATTTTAGTCCCCGTCCTTAGCTGGAAGGGAGTGGAGATCGTAAATAAGCTGGTGCCCGGGGCGCACAGGCAAAAACTGTGGCTTGCCACCAGGGAATATGAGTTAAAGAGGGATTAGAAATGTCGGATTTTTTGGAAGGCTTTTCATTTAAAGCGGTAACAGCTGATATGGCAGATGAAGTGGCAAAAATTGAAGAGGTGTGCTTTCCGCCCAATGAGGCATGTGCATACAAGGATATGATAAATAGGGTGAAGTATGCACCGGAACTTTTTTTGGTGGCTATAGATAATAAAACCGGGGTCATTGCCGGTTCGTTGAACGGTATCGCAACGGATGAAGAGACCTTTAGAGATGAGTTTTTTACGGATATTTCTCTTCATGATCCAAAGGGGAAAAATGTCATGCTTTTAGGGCTTTCGGTCCTGCCGGGATACCGGAGGCATGGCCTGGCAAGAGAGATAGTAAGGCGGTATGCTGCTACAGAAAAGGACCGCGGCAGGGAAAAATTGATCCTTACCTGCCTTGAGGATAAGGTGGATATGTATAAAAGCTTTGGCTTTTTGGATCTGGGACTCTCTGCTTCCACCTGGGGAGGAGAAAGCTGGCACGATATGGGATTTGCCCTTGATTAGGATCTGTTGATAAAGGGATCCTTGCGATCCTGTAGAAGAGTGTTTAAATTCAAAAAAGGATAAGGAAATGATACGAAAGCATATTGTCTTTTACGGAATGGTCCAGGGCGTCGGATTCCGCTACAGGGCTCGTTATGCTGCGGATATGTACTCCTGTACCGGATGGGCAAAAAACGAATATGATGGAACCGTAAGTATGGAGATACAGGGTAAGGAAGAGGACATTGACCGGGTGATAATGAACATTGAAGCAGGCACTTATGTGAGGATCGAAAATATGGATGTAAAGCCCATACCAACAGTAGAAGGGGAGAGGGGCTTTACTACCCATTGATCCCGGGAGTGGATATTTTAGGGAAAGGGAGAAAAATGCAGGAGTTTGACTCATTGGAAAGCGCGGTTGGATCAGCCTGTGGTGAGGGGATCAAAATAGACAGACGTATTCCTGTTTCAGGTGGAGATATCAACGAGGCATATCTTTTAAAACTCTCTGATGGCAGAGAGCTTTTTGTGAAAGTAAACCGCAGGGAAAATATTGATTTTTTCAGAGCAGAGGCGTCCGGCATAAAGGCGATCAAAGAGACCTCCACCATAAGGACTCCCCATGTATTTGGCTATGGGAGAGATGGTGACAAAGCCTTTTTGCTTATGACATATGTAAATGGCAGAAAAAAGAGCAGGGATTTTTCTGCCACCTTCGGCAGAAACCTTGCAAAAATGCATAAGGCGGATGTGACAGGTCTTGTGGAGGATGGCGGCTACGGCTTTTATCAGGACAACTATATAGGAGCGGGATATCAGAAAAATACCCCCAAAAGTTCCTGGATAGTATTTTTTCGTGAATGCAGACTTAAACCACAGTTCGAGAGAGCAGAAAGGTATTTTTCCGGGACGGATATAAAAAAGATAGATCATCTTCTTGAACATTTAGACAAATATCTGATAGAACCGCAGCATCCCTCACTTTTACATGGGGATCTCTGGGGAGGAAATTATATTGTGGGGGATGATGGTGAGGCATGGCTTATTGATCCGGCGGTGTATGTGGGACATGCAGAGGCTGATATTGCCATGACGGAGCTGTTTGGTGGTTTTGACGCCGCATTTTATGAGGCATACAGGAAAGAAAGCCCACTGGAGCCGGGTTATGGTGACAGGCGGGATATATATAACCTCTATCATCTTTTAAACCATCTAAATCTGTTTGGGGGAGGTTATTATATGTCAGTAAAATCTATATTGGACAGATTTTAAAAATTCACAGGATACGCAAGGTGATCGTGC
>CAMOZG010000102.1 GCA_946630825.1 uncultured Lachnospiraceae bacterium | reverse complement strand
GATGCGGCGGATTTTTTGCGTTTAAAATATGTTGCGGCAAAAAGAGAAGAGGATATGATTTATTTGGATAATTCTGCCACCACACAGTGCAGTGGGGCGGCTATAGAGATAATTGAAAAGGTGCTTAGGGAGGACTACGGCAATCCCTCATCCCTTCATGGGATGGGAGTGAAAGCCGAAGGCTATCTTAAGCATACCCGGGAAGTGATCGCCAAAAAGCTTCATGCCACGGAGCGGGAGATAATCTTTACCTCCGGTGGCAGCGAGGCAATAAATTTAGGGTTGATAGGCGCTGCCACGGCATACAGGCGAAGCGGCATGCATATCATCACCACCCCCATAGAGCACCCCGCAGTCCAGAATACCCTTAAGTATCTGCAGGATGAATTTGGCTTTGAGGTGGAGCAGCTTCCGGTGGATGGAGACGGGGTGATAGATCTGGTCGCCTTGGCTGACATGATCCGCCAGGATACCATAATGGTTGCCATCATGCATGTGAATAATGAGATCGGCACCATTGAACCGGTGGAAGAGGCTGCCCGGATCATCAGGCAGAAAAATCCCTCCACTCTGTTTTTTGTGGATGCAGTTCAAAGCTTTGGAAAGCTGCCCATCCAACCCTCCAAAGCAGGGATCGATCTTATGGCTGTGTCTGGACACAAGCTTCACGGTCCCAAGGGCAGCGGCTTTTTATATGTAAAAGACAAGGTAAAGCTTCGTCCCCTGATCCACGGCGGCGGACAGGAGTGGGGACTTCGCTCAGGCACGGAAAATGTTCCTGCTATAGCGGGACTGGGTGCTGCCATAGAGGAGCTGGAAAGCCGCATGGATACAGACTCAATGTATGATCTCAGGCAGCGTTTTGTGGAGGCTGTTTCAAAAATCGAGGGCGTTACCATAAACGGCTCAAAGACTGCCGTGGCGCCTCATATAATAAGTGTATCCGTAGAGGGTGTACGATCAGAGGTTCTTCTCCATGCCTTGGAGGACGAGGGGGTATATGTGTCGGCAGGCAGCGCCTGTTCATCCCACAAGCGAACCCCAAGTGCGACACTTTCTGCCATTGGACTGAAAAAAAGCCTGATCGAAAGCACCGTCAGATTTTCCATGTCGGCAGACACCACCTGGGATGAGCTTCACACAGCTTATGAAAAGCTTTCCGGGATAGTACCGAAGCTCCGCAAATTTACACACAAATAAGATTATTGAGGCTTTTTTATGATATATGTAATGCAGGTGCATTCCGGCAAGGAATCCGAGATATGCACCTTTATGAATAACCTTGTGGACCGGGAGTTTTATACGGACGCATATTATCCCACCAGAAGGATGCAGAAAAAATTCAGAGGTCGCTGGACGGAGATCACGGAAAAGCTGATCCCCGGCTATATTTTTGTGGAAACGACCGATCCGGTGCAGCTTTATATGGAGTTGAAAAAGATCCCCCGTCTCACCAAGCTCTTAGGCTTCGACAAGGAAGAAAGATCCATTTGTGAGCTTTCCTCCAGGGATGAGAGATGGCTTCGCCAGATGATGGGGGGCAGGGATGGTCAGTACATGGATCCAAAGCTTCGTGGTGAGGTGGGGCTTACCTTGGTATCGGTGGATGATGACCGGACAGTTCACATTTTAGAAGGTCCCCTTAAGGGCATGGAAGGTCACATACTCAGATACAATCTCCACAAGCGCTATGCGGATGTGGAAATGGAATTCATGGGACAGCGGACTGTTCTTCACATGGGGATCGTGATCACGGAAAATCCATGAAAACCGGCTTGATCACAGGTAGTCTTTGATATCAAAAAGGGTATCGCACACCGCAAAAAGTCTGGCACGAAGCTCTTCATCAGGCTGAGTCAGATCCGGCACCATGATGGTGCGGCAGCCTGCCTCTATGGCTGATACGCAGCCGTTTGGAGAGTCCTCCACGGCTATACATTCATCAGGCAAAAAGCCGATCCTTTTGCAGGCAAAAATATAGGGATCAGGATAGGGCTTGCCACGCTTTGCCTCATGGGCGCTGATGATCTCGTCAAAATCATCTTTTAGTCCAACCCTTTCAAGCTGGGGAATGGCACGGGACAGATCTGTGGCTGTGACAATGGCGGATCTTATCCCCTTTGCTTTAAGAAGATCAAGGATCTCATGTACCCCGGACTTCAGCTCCACGCCCTCATCATCCATCTGCTTTCTCACAAGCTTCACACACAGATCATGGATCTCATTCCAGGTGGGACCGCCGGGATATTTTTTTTCAATATAAGCCTTGGCATCAATGCGGTTTAAACTCCTGAAATACAGGGCATCCTCATTGGAAAATTCCAAAAGCCCCAAATCGTGGGCGCTTTTCTGCCACATCTTATTATATATTTTTTCGGTATCTGTCACAGTACCATCCATATCAAACAAAACTGCTTTTACCATATTGCCTCCTCTTTTTGCTGTGGCTTCTCGCCAAAGAAATTTTGCGATAATTGACATAACCTGGCACGGTTAGTATAATTATACATATATGTCCGGCTGGGTCAATGGCATCCCGGATCTTTTGTCTGTAGGGATGTGAGGGGACGAAGCCGACAGGTGGGTGGAGACAGCATGACCGGAATATCAGAAGTAAAGAAACTTAAGGAATCACTTGGGACCCGGGAGTTTGGCGACAGGCTGTGGGAATGTGTGGTGGCATGGGAAGGACACACCTTTCGAACCAGCGGTCGTGGCAGGATGCATACCGGCGCAGTGGATTTTTCCTACAGGATCAAGATATCATCCCGGACAGGGGAGCCCACAGAGGAGCTTATTATTTCCACCAGACCCGATTCAAAGACCATCACCCGCTCATCCATAGAGATGGGGCTTTTGCAATGCTTAGATGAGCAGGAGAGTGCAGGGTATGTGAGGGGACCAAAGCGGATGAGTGTCCGCGGTGCAAGCTACCTCTATGCCATGTTTTTGGAATGGGGCATCATCACAGATAAAAATAACACAGAGAAAGAAGGCAGCAATGAAAAAAGTTGAAGATTATATCAGAACCATCCCGGATTTTCCAGAGCCGGGGATCATGTTCAGGGACATTACAACAGTGCTTCAGGATCCTGACGGATTTAAACTTGCCATAGATGAGATGGCAGCACTTTTGGACGGACTGGATTTTGACGTGATAGCAGGCACGGAGTCCAGGGGCTTCATATTTGGCACCCCTCTGGCATACAACCTCCACAAGCCCTTTGTTTTAATTAGGAAAAAAGGAAAGCTTCCTTATAATACCATAGGCATGGAATACGATCTGGAGTATGGCAAGGCAGAGATTGAGATGCATACCGATTCCATTACCCCCGGTCAGAAGGTGGTTTTAGTGGATGACCTCATTGCCACCGGCGGCACCATGGAGGCAGCAGCCAAGCTGGTGGAAAAGCTGGGAGGAGAAGTGGTTAAGCTTATTTTCCTGTTGGAGCTTGCCGGACTTGAAGGACGCAAGCGTCTGGAAAAGTATGACGTGGGCTGCGTGGTTACCTATCCCGGAAAGTAGGGAACAGGTGAAAACAAAAGTTTTAGAGATATATAAAAAATTTCACTGCCTGGGGCCTGAATGTCCCCAGAGCTGCTGCAAGGGCTGGCAGATCCCGGTGGAGGATGAGACCTTCAGACGGTATGCCACCCTGCAGGGCCTCTATGGCAGGCATATAAAAAGTAATATCGCAGGTTCGGGGGATCTCCACTATATTAAAAAGCAGATGGGCAGATGCCCTTTTTTAAATTCCGATCATCACTGTCAGTTTCAGGACAATGGGGATGTGGATCTCATGCCGATAGTCTGCCGGGTCTATCCCAGGGAGAGCATGGGATTTGGAAAGCTTACCCTGGTGACTTTCACCCTGTCCTGTCCTGCGGCAGCCCGGCTTTTGATCGACAATCCGGGACGCCTGGCGTTTGAAGAGACGGATCTGCCCATTGAAATTATTTGGGAAATGGACAATGATGAGCCGGAGTATCTGAAATTGCTCCTTCATGAGAGGGACAGGCTTTTAGATTATTTCTGGGAAAAAGATCCGGGTAGCCTGCCGGATGAAAAACAGGATGGTATAGACCGCATTCCGACTGCATCAGACATTACATCCATGCCTGCCCTCTGGCAGGATATGTTTGCCCATATTTATCTGGTGCATGATGCCATTATGAGGGAGAACTTCGACAGTATTCCGGACATTCCCCTGACCGCTGACAGGAGTGCTCAGGGAAAATATGCCCTGCTTCGGGAGCCCACCTATGCCTTTTTCCCTATAAAGACCATAGACCGGATGATACTTGAGGTCATAGACTACGGCTCCATGTACATCCGCCAGCATGAGATGTACCGTCTGATCAAGCTTTATACAAAGCGTTATTCAAAGCTTCGGATCCATGAAGCGGACAAATATTTTGACCAGCACATCAAAAATTTGGCAGAAATTCATCCTGAATATATGGTAAAATATCGCTCATACTTTTCATACAATCTGCAGCAGCTTTTACCGATTGCCTATGAGAATTATCATATTCTGCGTCAGTATCTCTTTGCGGTACTTTACACACAGCTTTATATGATATTTGACCTTTTGGACTTTGAGGATCACGGGGAGGTTCCGCCGGATCTGTCACGTCAGGCATTTGTCATGTCTCTTTGCGAGCATGCCATTCGCCACAATCCGACCCTTACGGAGAATTTGCTGCGGGTCATCCGGCAGGAGTTTTTGTAGGCTGCCTTCCTTTCGGGTGAGTGTGCATCTTTCTGCTACAACAAACGACAACTTGTTGGTGTCGTTCAAAATAGCCATGACGTGATTAGAAGGAGGATATATGCAACAGGAAAATAAAATGGGCACCATGCCCGTGGCAAAGCTTCTGGTGACCATGAGCACCCCCATGATGCTTTCCATGCTGACACAGGCGCTATACAACATAGTTGATTCAATATTCGTGGCAATGATAAGTGAAAATGCCCTGACTGCAGTTTCGCTGGCATTTCCCCTGCAAAATCTCATGATCGCCTTTGGTGTGGGTACCGGAGTAGGTGTCAATGCCCTGGTGAGCCGGAGCTTAGGAGCCGGAAAGCGTGAGATCGCCAATAATATCGCCACCACAGGTGTGAGACTTACAGTGGTTACCTATGTGGTTTTTGCGGCGCTTATCACTTTGGTAATCCGTCCTTTTTTTGCGCTGCAGACAAGTGATCCGGAGATCATAGACTACGGTGTGACATATATGCAGATCGTTGGACTCTTATCTATCGGCATGTTTTTCCAGGCAATGATGGAAAAGCTTTTGCAGTCCACCGGAAAGACCCACCTGTCCATGATAACCCAGATGCTGGGGGCTGTGATCAACATGATCATGGATCCCATGCTTATATTCGGTGTGGGTCCCTTCCCCGAGATGGGCATGGCAGGAGCCGCCACCGCCACGATTTTCGGTCAGATAGTGGCAGGACTTCTGGCACTTTATTTTAACAAGACAAAAAATACCGAGATCGAGATATCCCTGAAAAAATACAAGACCGACCCGTCGATCATAAAGCACATTTACTCCATAGGTGTTCCCTCTATATTGCTTCCGGCTATCGGCTCGGTGATGACCTTTGGACTTAACAAGATCCTCATCACCTTTTCCTCCACCGCCACTGCGGTATTCGGAGTGTATTTCAAGCTTCAAAGCTTTGTATTCATGCCTGTCTTTGGTTTAAACAACGGCATGGTGCCCATAGTTTCCTACAACTTCGGGGCAAAAAAGCCGGAGCGCATCAGGCAGGCGTACAAGTACGCCATATTTGGGGCAGAGAGTCTTATGGCAGTGGGAATGCTTTTGTTCTGGCTGATCCCGGAAAAGCTGCTCATGCTCTTTTCCGCATCAGAGGATATGATGGCAATTGGAGTCCCGGCGCTGCATATAATAAGCCTGCACTTTCTTTTAGCAGGGTTTTCCATTGTATCCATTTCCACCTTCCAGGCGCTTGGACATGGGCTTATTTCCATGGTGAACTCTCTTATAAGACAGCTTATAGTGCTGCTTCCTGCCGCCTTTTTGCTGTCCCATTTCGGACTTAATATGGTGTGGTGGGCTTTTCCCATTGCAGAGCTGGTTTCGGTGATCTACTGTGCCATATATATGCGCCACGTAGTCAAGTACGATATTGAACCATTGAACAATTAAGGACTGTAAAAGGTCCTTTTTTGTTGGACATCTGATGCCTGACTTGGGGTGACATGATCTCGGCTCACGGAAATGAGCGGATAGAACTTAAGACCCATCGTGAGACCAATATGGGTGCCGGCACCTCGAATGTATTTCGGATAAAAAAGCAGGATGGCTATGACTTTTTCAAGGAGGAGGAGAAGGTAGCCAAGGACCCTGGAGCCGGAGGATATCATAGATGAAAGAATAAAGCTTATGCGTGATGAGTAAAATTTACTGTTGAAGAAAAGGCAAAAACCAAGTATAATATTAAGGCTGACGCAAGCGGTGCGCAGCCCTGATTTTTTATCGGGTACACATAGTTTTTTTTAGGAGGAAAAGAAGAATGGCAAACAAATGGGTCTACACCTTCAAAGAGGGTAACATGTCCATGAGAAACCTGCTTGGTGGTAAGGGCGCTAACCTTGCCGAGATGACCGAGATCGGTCTGCCGGTTCCCCAGGGTTTCACAATTACAACAGAGGCTTGTACTCAGTATTATGAGGACGGCCGTAAGATCAATGACGAGATCATGGCTCAGGCTATGGAGGGTGTAGCCTGGATGGAAAAAGAGAATGGAAAGAAGTTTGGCGATCTTGAGAATCCTCTTCTTGTTTCAGTTCGTTCCGGTGCACGTGCTTCCATGCCCGGTATGATGGACACTATCCTTAACTTGGGACTTAATGACGACGTTGTAGCAGCTATGATCAAGGGCAATCCTGATCCTGCATTTGAGAGATTCGTATATGACTCTTATCGTCGTTTCATCCAGATGTTCTCTGACGTTGTTATGGAGGTTGGTAAGAAATACTTCGAGCAGCTCATTGACAAGATGAAAGAGGAGAAGGGCGTTCAGTATGACGTAGATCTGACAGCAGCAGACCTTAAGGAGTTAGCTGAGCAGTTCAAGGCTGAGTACAAGAATCAGCTTGGCACAGACTTCCCTTCAGATCCCGTTGAGCAGCTTAAGCTTGCTATCGAGGCAGTTTTCCGTAGCTGGGATAACCCTCGTGCAAACGTATATCGTCGTGACAACGACATCCCTTACAGCTGGGGTACAGCAGTAAACGTTATGCCCATGGTATTCGGTAACCTTAATAACGAGTCCGGTACCGGTGTTGCATTTACCCGTGATCCCGCTACAGGCGAAAAGAAGCTTATGGGTGAGTTCCTTAAGAATGCCCAGGGTGAGGACGTGGTTGCAGGTGTTCGTACACCCATGCCTATCGCTCAGATGGAGCAGGAGTTCCCCGAGGCTTATGCTGAGTTCATCAAGGTTTGTGAGACTCTTGAGAATCACTACCATGACATGCAGGATATGGAGTTTACCGTAGAGAATAAGAAGCTTTACATGCTTCAGTGCCGTAACGGTAAGCGTACAGCTCAGGCAGCTCTTAAGATCGCCTGTGATCTGGTTGACGAGGGACACAAGACAGAGGCTGAGGCAGTTGCCATGATCGATCCCCGTAACCTTGATACACTTCTTCATCCTCAGTTTGATGCAGCAGCACTTAAGGCTGCCACACCTATCGGCAAGGGTCTTGGTGCTTCACCCGGAGCTGCTTGCGGTAAGATCGTATTTACTGCTGATGATGCAGTTGAATGGGCAGAAAAGGGCGAGAAGGTAATTCTTGTTCGTCTTGAGACCAGCCCTGAGGATATCACAGGTATGAAGAGTGCAGAGGGTATCCTTACAGTTCGTGGTGGTATGACATCACATGCAGCAGTTGTTGCCCGTGGTATGGGTGAGTGCTGCGTATCCGGCTGCGGCGACATTGATATGGATGAGGAAAACAAGCAGTTCACCCTTGCCGGCAAGACCTTCAAATAGGGAGACTTCATTTCCATTGACGGTACTACCGGTAATATCTATGAGGGTGTTATCAATACAGTAGATGCTAAGATCGCCGGAGAGTTCGGACGTATCATGGGATGGGCTGACAAGTATCGTAAGCTTAAGGTTCGTACCAATGCAGATACACCCGCTGATGCTAAAAAGGCTCGTGAGCTTGGTGCTGAGGGTATCGGACTTTGCCGTACTGAGCATATGTTCTTTGATGAGGAGC
>CAMOZG010000101.1 GCA_946630825.1 uncultured Lachnospiraceae bacterium | reverse complement strand
TTTGATAAAGAGCGGTCTCTCCCAGGGCGGAATAATTGCTTTTTTCATGTGAGAGAAAATTAATTCCATCCGTTTCCGTCTCACTTGCAGCCAGCACAGATCTAGCTATATCCCAAATATCCCCGGAATCAGAGATTGCTTTTTGTATGTCCGTTGTATCCCTTTTATTCATGTGACAAAAGATCAAGAATGATGTATTAGTTTCCGCCCCTATAACAGAAAGATTATTTACACATGTTCTCATCTGATTGCGTTCACTCATCTTTACCCTGTCAGGAAGAAAAGATTGTAGCGGGTCGAATATTACAAGAGACGGTTTTAATTCATTTAAAAGGACTTTTAATATATCGTTTTTGTCTGTCAGCTTTATTTCCTGTATAATGGGATTTTTCCGGCTTATAATTTTCACATGATCCATATTGACTCCGGCTTGTCTAAATCTTTTCTTTAGTACCTTTCCGCCGTCATCTTCAGTTGTCAGGTAAAGAACGAGCTCCTTATCCCCCTGAAAAGGGTTATCTTTCCCCCATATTGTTGGATACTTTCCATTGGTGATTCCAGCAAGAATATTTGCTACAATAAAGCCCTTGCCGGTTCCACCCCTGGCAGCCAAAATAATAACCTCACCCCTTGGGATATATGGGTAAACTATCCACTCCGGCTCAACCTCTTCCACATCTTCCATGCTTTCAACGGCTGCTAAAATCTCCTCTCTAGAGAAGCTGGAACTGGCTTTCTTTTCCTGGCTGTTTGCAGAGTCCTTATAAAAGTCCGGCTCAAATTTTTTAATAAAATCCGGCAGCTTAAATTTTTTACATGAGTCATGATGGCATTTATATCCACATGATCCGTTACTAAAAATCAGAATCTTTGCATCCGGTGCGGTATGAGATTCATTAAAAACGCAATGAGCTAAAAGAAGCTCTTTGCCTTTTCCACCTTCAATGGGTCGTTCTTTTACAATCTCTATGTTATGCCGGTTACAAAAATCACGAATAAATTTTTCATCAATCTTCTTCATTACTCCCCCTTAGTATCTTTGACAGCCTAAAAGGTCGTTCTGCTGTGTTTCTTCCCTTCTGAGCCAAAGTTCCATATAGCTTCCAAATCCTTGCCTTATTTGATACTGTAGTATCTACATGTACCGCATCATTAGAGAATAGCTCGTCCAGGCGATGTAAAACGCTTGCCACATCATCCGACTTCATTCCCTGATTAGCAATATCATATAACAGGTGATACCCATTACCGGAGAAACCAACAATATGCTTCTTGAAACCTTGTGCTTGCATATATGCCATGATTTCGTGCAACATCTCTCCCGCATAGCCTAACTCTTCCTGGCTGGAGGATATTCCCGCCGGTCTAACCGGATCTAGGTCGATAGGAAGCCATTGAAATGAAATAATATCATTGTCTGAAGTAGTGGGAATCTTATATCTGCTAGTATCAAAGAATGTTTCCCACTGCAAACGAGCTTCACAGCCAGGATGGACTTTCTGAATAGTTGTATAAACATTAGCTCCTCGTAGATCTATCTTTAGAAGCTCTGAAATCAAAACATCTGCACATTTGAAATATCCTGAATAAATCCTTCTCCCCTGGATGATACGACATTCAAAAATATCACTTTGAATCATATCAATAGAGCGCCTGATCTCATCAGGATCAATTATTTTAATACTCATTCGGAAACATCCTTTCATATAGATACTTCTCCGGGATTCTTCCAGGTATCGTGATAAATCCCTTTGCTTCCAGCTCCTGGTTGAGCTGCTTAATAATTGAGTAAGCCTTGCTCTTGCTTACGATCAATAGCTCTGCTACATCGGCAGCCATTAACATCTTTCTTTGATTCATAGATCACCCCTTCTCTCCTGTCCATAACCATGCCCGCCAGCATTTAAACTAAATCTTCAACAGTTGCTCTCAGGGCTTCTGCTATCGCTTTGGCTGTGCTGGTATTACAGCTACCGCCATTACAGATCCGACCTATTGTCATCCGGGAAAAGCCGGTGCGCTTTGCCATCTCGATCTGCGTCAAGTCCTGTTTGAACATCTCAGTTCTGACCTTGATGCTATCAAGTTTCATTTATCCACCTCCTTTCATTAGCTTTTGCTAATTATAATATATAGCATTTGCTACATTTTGTAAAGAAAAAATTTAAGCTTTTGCTTATTTTCCAGTTTATGATACAATGTTAAAATAGAGGGGGTAGAGCTATGTTGACAATTAACAAAAATAACGATAGAAATGTTGGTGAAATAATAAAGGAGTTACGAAAAACAAAAGGTATAACACAAAGCAAATTAGCTGCATTACTAAACGTATCACCATCAATGATTAGCCAATATGAAAGTGGAATAAGATCTCCCAAGATTGAAACATTACAAAAAATAGCAGATGCTTTAGAAGTCTCTGTAGACTTTTTTATGCCAATAGAAGTTTTTGACCTATCAAACCTCAGTGATGATCATTTAGAACCAATAGACCGGGCTATGCTAATAGAATTTCAGGAATTAAATGATGCTGGTAAAAGAAAAGCACTAGAATATGTTTACGATCTAGAACAGATTCCGGATTATCGCAAAGAATAAAACACTATAATCACATCCTGTTTATACTCATGCCCGCCAGCAATAGTAAAAGATAGGAGTGATACAATGCCATATTATCAAGACAAGAAAACAAAGAAATGGTCATGCCGGTTTTATTACACAGATTACACCGGCACCCGCAGACAGAAAAACAAAGGGGGATTTGACAGGCTGTGTGATGCCAAACAATGGGAGCGGGATTTCCTGGCTAAAGTTGCCGGATCTCCTGACATACCATTCAAAGAGTTGGCAGATCTTTATCTGAAGGATAAGAAAAGCACAGCAAAGGTAAGTTCTTATGAATCGATGGAAAACAGAATAAGAAATTGGCTGCTTCCTACATTTGGAGACCGTCCAGTAAATGAGATCACACCAGCAGAGCTACGGAGCTGGCAGATCAGCATGAAGGAAGCCACCGGATCACAGGGAAAACCATTGTCACCTTCTTACATGAACAACATAGTCAACCAGCTGTCAGTGATATTCAACTATGGTGTGAAATATTACGGATTAACATCTAATCCCATGAAGGTAGCTGGTAACATTGTTGGTAAGAAGTCTAAGAGTATGAATTTTTGGACAAAACAACAGTTTGATGCTTTTATCAGTACGTTCAGCAAAGAGGATCCATTTTATACTTTCTTTATGATCTTCTATTATACCGGATTAAGGAAGGGAGAGCTTCAGGCACTCACACCGGCAGACATAGACCTTGCAGAAGGCTTTATAGACGTAAATAAGACACTTAGAGTGGTAGACGGAGTAAAACATATCATGCCACCAAAAACCCCTAAATCAAAGCGCAGAGTGCTTATACCTGGCTTTCTGTGTGATGTGATCAGGGAATATGAAAGTCGGTTTTATGACCTTCAACCGGATGACATGATATTCTGTTATGGCAGATCTGCTTTCGGTCCTCAGTTGGATAAACATGCAGCCGCTGCCGGCATTCCCCGGATCAGAGTGCATGATCTGAGACACAGCCACGCTTCTTTGCTGGTAGAGCTTGGATTCTCTGCTATCCTCATATCGGAGCGCCTGGGTCATGAGAATGTCAGTACAACATTGGATATCTATAGTCATCTATTCCCATCTAAGCAGGCTGAAGTTGCTGACAGGCTGCAGAAGATCTTTACAGAAACGCAAAAGGCACCCACTAATTAAAGCGGATGCCAATTGTTCCTGCTTAGCAGATATCACGATGCTAAACTGGAAAATCTTACACTTTGTCAGCGATGAACTGAGTATGAGGTTCTTAAAGTATACCATACTTACGACAAATAAGCAAATTTGTCTAAATTTTATGTTTTCCATGAGATTTTAAGACGATTTTAAGACAGTTTGCAAAAAGAAAACCCGGAGAACCTCATAAATAAAGGCTTTCCGGGTTTTGTATGCGGATAACAAGAAACGACAGGGTTATATTTTCCCTGTTTTTCGTAGTATTTTCAATTCAAAATGCCTGTTTTTATACTCTATTTTACATCATTTCCACTGAGTACAAAAAAATTTAAGACAAAATTAAGATTGCTGGCGGGCATAAACTTAATCTTCTGTCAGCTTAATAGCTATTCTTTCCGTGGAGCTTGTCCAGGTACATTTAAATCTGCCTACTCCATTGCCTTTATAGACATCTGATTCTATCCACTCCGGGAGATATTTGCGGAATAGCTTCCTTCTTTTATGACTTCTCAGTTCCTTAATCCCTTTAGATGCTTTTGTGCGTACATCATTACAAGTCAACCCCATGCTCTCAGCTATAGCTTTGTAAGGCACCTCGTCTTTGTAATGCTGTACTATCACTTCTTTCTGATCTTCCGGAAGTTCTCCGACCTGACCCCACAAAAATGATTTTATCACTTCATTATCTATCCGATCAGTTACCTCATCACCCGGATCTGCTCCGCCTGGGATTACATCAGCTAGGGTAAGCTCTCCATCAGGATCTGATTTTAAAGGTGTGTCCAGGCTAGCCAAATCACGCACAGACATGCCCAGGATAAGATTATCATACTGTTTTATGGTAAGACCTAAAAGCCGGCGCATTTCGTAATCTGTGGCTTCTCTGCCATAACGCACCATAAAGTCATTCTGCATTTTGTTGTATCCGCTTATCTGCCTGGCTAGTGACTCCGGTACTCTGACAGTACGATTTCTTAGGGCATATCGATTGATTGCCTGCCTGATCCATAGAAAAGCATAATTAGAAAAAGACCCATCTTCAGGATCGTAACCATCGACAGCACCACATAAGCCGATATAACCTTCTTGTAAAAGGTCGTCTAGCTCTGCATAAGCCTGGTATTTATTTGCGATCTTAAAGATAAGTCCTTTGTTTTTTTCATACAAAAGTAGCATGTTTTGGGCGGGATCTATGCCCGCTTTTATGCGAATAACAAGCTGTTCATTAGTCATTATAACACCTATAGGGTTTTAGAGTGTGTTTTTTTGTGCAGTGTTTGGCGGGGTTGCCGACAGGAAGGGGAGAAGGGGGATATACCCCCTTGCAAATCCTCTCCTGTTATGGGGGAAGATCAATACTATTCAGATGTCAGTGGCTGATAGTAGATTCCTTTAGCTTTGTTATCCAGTACGAAAGCATCATAGCAGATACGACCTGTCACGATGGTACCGGAAGAAAGAACAGTGTCAGGATGTGTGCCATAGTCTTCCAGCTTAACCGGTGCAACCGTTGCGGAAGGATGGCAGATCATAAATCCGAAGTTCTGTGGAAGTCTTGCGGATGGAACACGGACAACCGGCATACCATCAATCATGCCGACTACTCCCAGGCGCCTTGCTTCAGCACCCACATCGGAGTGGTCAAAAACAGTGCTGCCCTTTAAGGATTTATATACCCCAGGGGATACAACAATGACTCTGTTAGTCTCAGGTACTTCATTGTCATCTAATACCTCAGTACCGTCCAGGATCAGATCATAGATGTTAGAATCATCAATAGCTGCTGCTGTCGCTGTGGTTCCCGCATTGGTTACCATAGCAGCATAACAGTAAGTGTCTACAGTTGGAATCACTACTTCTCTTACTTCTCTAGCAAGTGCGGAAGCTGCCTGAAGCTGTCCTGCTGTCTCGTCAGTATCTAACTTATCTACATTGAAAATGAAGCTCTTATCATTTTTGAGCAACATTTCCTCTGTGGTAGCACTCAGATCATAGAGCTGACCATAACGGGAAATTGCTTCCGGAGATTCAGGATCTTCCGAATAAACATTCCTGGCATAATCATTGAGTGCCACTGTAGAGATCTTATAAACTTTAATTGCATGTGCGCCTGTCCAATCATAATCTGTATTGGTGATCAGGCTTAATTTACTTTCCGCTTTGAATAATTCATCAACATGCGGAGCATATTTCTTTACTAATTCAATAGACATATATTTCTCCTTAATAACCGAATTTTTTCGGCTCGTGCTTATAGTCAGGAGAAAAAGCACCGGGAGCTTTATTTGTTATAGCTGGTTCTGCTGTCCCTAAAGGTGCCACCGGTGTGTTCTTCTTAACATACCTTTGCACGATGCCGATCTTATTCTCAAACTGTTCAAAGTCAGATGTATCGAAAGCATCCAGCAGATCAGTTGGCATGTTGTTGGAAAGAAGGTATTCTTTGCACTTGAGATAAGATTCTTTTTTATTCAATGCCATCTCCCGTTCCTGGAAGGCTGCATCATCTCTCTGAGTGCTTTTTTCTTCCGCTCTTTTTAACCGCTTCTTTACAATCTCAGTAACTTCAGCCTGGGTGAATAATCTTTCCTCTTTTGGCTGTTCATGATCCTGCTCTACTATTTCTACATCTTTCTTAATTTCATTATCCATAATTTACCTCGCTTTATTCGTTGCCAGTTAAACGTTACCAACCTAATGTTGTGGGGTTCGCAAGGGAGCCGCAATCCGCCAGGAAAGCCACTCCCCCGCTTTCAATGCATCCCTAACTTGTAAAGGCTTAATATTTTAGACAGGGATCGTGACGCGCCCAAAAAGCGAAGGACTCTTCACATCCTTTCTGCTTACTGCGTTTTTTGTCACGACTACAAGTTACAAAATATAATAGGAGTCATTGAGTAGATGGTACAAAAACGTGGAAGCGGGTGAAATGTCAGAAAACCCGCTGAAGAAAAGATCCACACTTTTATTATATCATATATAGAACAGATAGAACAATACCATAAATATAAAAAATCTCCCAGTGTTTGCCGACACCGGGAGAAATGCCTGGGTTTGTGTTTTTATTAATTATTAGAATGGAAGCTCGTACGGATCACAATATATCGCTTTATCGTGTGATTCTTTTAATCCGTCAATTGGAACATGTAGTCGCTCACACAGATCAACAAGCTGAAGAACAGAGAGTTTCTTTTTCCCTTGCAACAGTAGGGTAGCTTCATCCGGAGTCATATCCAAAATATTTTCTACTACCTTCTGAGGATTTGATCCATCCGGTAGGGTGTACAAACTTTTGGCAACCTTTAAGACAGCTAGTCCAACACCTTCTTTGTTATCCCATCTTGCCAGCTCTTTTTTTGCTGCCTTTATATCCTTAGTCCGCCCAGCTAATTTTCTGCCGAGGGTCATAAGAGCTCCATCTTTCGGGTCCCAAGTATCCACAAAATAATCATAGTCATCATTACGATATATAACTATAGGTCGAATATCTCCATTGTCCATTAAAGCCAAGCCAACAACATGCTGGTCTGTATAACAATCCATAGTATGCTTTGGCAGCGGCATGATCTGAATTGCTTTTGGTTCTCTCATATCATTTACCTCCGTGTTTCTTTCTCATTTTGTAACCTTCCCATAACCCCAGCATGAAAGCATTGACGATACAATCATACTGTTTCATGTCTCTAAGGGCGCAAATATCAGATACTTGCAAGTCATATCCAGGATGCTTTTCTAGTAGCTTCAGTCCTTCCATATAAGCCTTCTCAATGTTAAAGTGCATAATCCATCTTCCTTTCTTGCTTGTATAACATCTCTTGTCCCATACAGATAGCTTCACAGGAATATTCTTCCCGGAGCTTGTCAAACAATCTGAATACTTCCACCATCTCAGGGGAAGCAACACCCAGCACTTTCTCTTTGTTGGCATCGCTCAGCTTATCCCACATCTTAAGGCATTTAATAAACTTCTCAAAATCTACCATTGACCATCTTCCTTTCTTGTGCATTATATTTAGAGGTTGAAACAAAGAACAAATAAATGTCATAGCGCTTATTTATGCGGTCTAGCTTACTTGCCACCATGCTCAAGTAAATACATGGCTTTATCTGTTTACTTGTTCAAGGTGGCAAATAAGTAAAAACCTTATAAATACTTATTATTTTTATTTATTTGTTCAAGTTCACAACTTCTCTTAGCTACGGTAGTTCAAGCTGCCTATAATCAAGATTTACTTGCTCTTGCTCCTGTGCCAATATTGGTTTCTTAAAACCAATAAACCACTTCTTTTCTCTGCCATATCCTGTGCACCACATAACAGCCTTCTTTTCTTTTCGCAGATCTTCCTTTGCCCTTCGCAAAGTGCCTTTAGATATTCCATTAGCTATACATAGATCATCAAGCTCAGACACGATCATCTTGTTGCCTTCTGCACTTTGCAAGGTGTCTATAATAAAATCTGCTGCTTCAACCCTTTTTGGAGCATTGTATTTACTTGCGTTTGCAGCAAGGGCAAAATCTTTATAGCGCTTTTTTGTTGTGCCTGTGTGGACAGCTTTGCCAGGGTCAACGATTTGATAAAGAGCGGTCTCTCGCAGGGCGGAATAATTGCTTTTTT
>CAMOZG010000100.1 GCA_946630825.1 uncultured Lachnospiraceae bacterium | reverse complement strand
TGATAGGCTCTGTCAGAAACAGAAACCGGGTGGAGTATATTTTAAAAAAATACACACCGGATATGATATATCATGCGGCAGCTCATAAGCATGTTCCCCTGATGGAGGACAGCCCCAATGAAGCCATCAAAAACAATGTGATGGGCACCTATAAGCTGGCAGAGGCAGCAGCCAGGCATGGGGTCAAAAAGTTTCTGCTCATATCCACCGACAAGGCTGTTAATCCCACTAACCTGATGGGGGCAAGTAAGCGGCTTTGCGAGATGGTGATCCAAATGGAAAACCGCAAGCATCCGGGGACTGATTTTGTGGCGGTAAGGTTTGGAAACGTGCTGGGATCAAACGGAAGCGTTATACCGCTTTTTAAAAAGCAGATCGCAGCCGGCGGACCGGTTACTGTTACAGACAAGCATATCATCAGATATTTTATGACTATTCCTGAGGCGGTTTCTCTGGTACTTCAGGCAGGGTATTATGCCCACGGAGGTGAGATCTTTGTCCTGGATATGGGAGAGCCTGTAAGGATAGACGATATGGCAAGAAATCTCATTAAGCTTTCGGGTCTGACACCGGATGTGGATATCAAGATCGTGTACACAGGTCTTCGTCCCGGAGAAAAGCTTTTCGAAGAGCTTTTGATGGATGAGGAGGGTATGACTGAGACAGATAACAAGCTTATTTATATAGGAAAGCCTATTGAGATGGATGATAAGCTTTTTGAGGAACAGTTACAAAGACTTGACGAGGCAAGCCGAAAGGAATCGGATGAGATCAAAGAGATCGTGGCAGGGATCGTAGACACATATCATCCAGGCACGGCTGGATAGAAACATACATTTATAGGAGATATCAAAAAGATGAGCTCTAAAGCAGCAAAAAAGAGTAATCAAAAAAATGCATACAGCGGAGGAAACAGACCGGCAGAAACCGGATCCTCAGGCAGATGGATGCTGATACCTGTGGCACTCATACTCGGTTATCTGCCACTGGTGATGCGCACCTATCAGTATGATCCGGGTCTGTCCCAGTTTGAGTGGTTTGATGACGGGCAGGTGGTAGACGTATATCTGGCGTCAAAAATGATAGTCATAATCATCATAGGGTTTCTTATGATCGCCATGTTTGCGCTCTATAAGCTGATAGAAGGTGAAAAGGCAAAGTTTGAAAAAATTCTTGTGCCCCTTGGCATATATTTTGCAGGCGTGGTATTGTCCGGCATCACATCTCCGTACAAGGCACTGGCATGGGGCGGATCCTTTGAGATGTTTGAATCTGTGCCTGTGGTGATGGTCTATGTTTTCTCTGCTTATTACCTTTTTAAGCATATGAAGGATCTGGAGGATTTCAGGTTTTACTGGCATATTGCTGCGCCGGGGATCCTGATAGAAAGTGTGATAGCCACAATGCAGGGCTTTGGAAAGGATTTTCTGGCAACCTCCTTTGGCAAGCATCTTTATCTGGCGCCTGCCTACTGGAGCCAGATCGACACCATGACTACCGGCATGGGTGATGTGGCTTACGGGACTTTGTATAACCCGGATTTTTTGCCCATCTATTATGCGGCGGCAATACCCATAGCTGCTGCGGCTTTTTTCTCTGTGGCTCCTCCTGCAGATGCAGTAACTCTGGCGCTTAAAGGGAAAAGTGAGCTTTTTGAAAAACGACGCTACACCTACGAGAGGATATTCAATGCCATAGTGCTGGGCTTTACCATACTGGCACTCTATGAGAGCCGCAGAAGCACAGGCTTCTTTGTGTTGCTTGCCATGGGACTTATTATGCTGGTTGGAGATTTTATCACGGAAAAAAAGCAGATCGTACTGTTTGCCCTGGTGGGAGTGATCCTTCTGGCTGGTTTTGTGGCAGTGGGGCTTACAGATACACCGATTGGAAATACCATCAGATCCCTTACTGATTACGGAGGAGTGCATAAGGATTCGCTCTTTATCAAGAATCTTTATAACAAAGAGGATGAAGTCACTTTTGTGGTCACCTATAAGGGAAAGGATTATACCTATCAATCCACGGTAAATATAGAGGAAACCACCCAGATAGATCCAAACACCGGGGAGGCGGTGATAGATCCCAATACCGGGGAGCCTGTCGTAAACAGATATCCTGTAGTGACACTGACTGCTGACGATACCGGAGGCGCTGTGATAGCTGCTTCTGATGATACAAAAGTGACCTGGACAGCGACCATGGCTGATGATCCGGATTTTTCCATCAGGGCAACCGGTTATATCACTCCCCCTGTAGTGGATGAACTTACAGGAGAACAGACTGCAGATGAATACTACGGTGTGCAGATATATGTGAAAGGCTACCAATGGAAATTCGTCAGGACAGAAGAGGGCTACAAGTTCAGAAATTTCAGGGACATGAATATAGACTTTCCCAGTGATGTGGAGTATTACAGGACATTTTCAGAGGAATTTTTCCATGGACGGGGGCATATATATAATTACACCCTGCCAAAGCTTAAGGAGCATATTCTCTTAGGAGCCGGATCCAACACCTATATTATGGTGTATCCCCAGAATGACTATCTGACGGAGACATCTCACTCCCTGGATGTAAAGGCTCACTGCTTTTATTTGCAGCAGTGGCTGGAAAACGGTTTGATCGCTACGGTGGCACTGATAGTATTTTTGCTGTGGCTTCTTTTTGCCCTTATAAATATACTTACCACACCAATTGATGATCCTCAGTGGAAAAGGGGAGGTTTTTGGAGAGGTCTAACCTTAGCTTCCATAGCTCTTATTGCAGGGGTGATGGTATCATGGCTCACCAATGATTCCAATATATGTGCGTCACCCGTGGTATGGAGCGGGTTTGGAATAGCTCTTGTGTGTTATAAAAAAGGTAAGGAAATGACCGGAAAGGAAGGTAATTGATATGAATAACAGGACCCTTGCCGGAGAGCTGGAGATAGACCTGATACAGGTGATCAGGGATCTTTTGCTCCAGTGGAAGGCGATAGTGGTGGTAATGCTTCTGTTTGGGATTCTTACCCCCACTGTCATGTATGCTAGGGACATGAAAAATTACAATGCAGCCCTTCAGGCGAACATGGATATTCGTGACAAGGTGGCATCTAATAAAGAAAGTTCCGGAAGCGCTGATATATATGCGGGACTTACAGAGGAAGAGGCTCTGGCTGTGGAAAACGCATTACAACAGAAAAAAATAATGGAAAGTAAAAATGAGTATCTGGAGAATTCACCTCTTATGAATCTGGATGCCCAAAACATCCATGTACTGGTGATGAAATACTATGTGGATACACCGGATGGTGCTGATCTTTCTGCCATAGGGCATTCCTATATTGCGTCCTTTGGAGAGGATGATTTTATAAAAAAAGCTGCCGGGGTCTTTAATACCACAGAGTATTATTCGGGTGAGCTGATATTTTTGGGAAATTTCGACAGGACACAGTCCGAAGAAATTTCCAGTGGCATCGCCACTGGCTTCGCCAGTGGCTACGCTACGAGTGATGTGTTGATGGTGACTTCATATCTGCCTGAGGGTGTGGAAAGTGCTGACGTAAAGAAGCTGATAAGTGACCATATGGATTCTGTAAGTGCAAAGATCAGCGGAGACATAGGTCCCCATACCATAAAGCTTACTGCGGAATATGAAAAGACTATCGTAGACCGGGATCTTATGAATCAACAGAATGATGAGCAGTCATCCCTGTTTTCACTGGAGACCTCACTTAATACTACAGTGACCGCATTTTCAGATGCCCAGAAACAGGTGTATCTGGCGCAGACTGCAGAACTTGCAGATGAAGAAAACAGTGTATCAGAGGCTGCCGCTTCGACTGAAAGCGTGGATCCCGTAAAGCCTACTTTCAGTACAAAGTATGCACTGCTGGGGCTTATGATCGGAGTGATACTTTACGGAGGCATATATCTGCTTTTCATGATCTTTGTGCCTATGATCCGTACCGGGCTGGAGTTATCTGATATGCTTGGGATAAGAAGCTTTGGATGTATTCATACGGAGCCCAAAAAGTTCGGCTTTTTATGCGACAGATTTGTATATAAGCATTTGTATCACAAGGAAAAAAGTGCTGATGAGTTAATGTCTGATGTGGCAGAGCGGATCAGTGTTTTTGCAAAGTATTATGAGGTAAATGAGATCACACTGGTTTCCTCGGATGCAGTAAGCAGCGAGTCCATAAATAAGCTTTCCCAAAAGCTTGCTTCAAAGGGAGTTACGGCATCAGTGTTAAATCTGTGGGATGGCGATAAGATCACAGATCTTATTGAAGAAAACCTAAGCAACAGGGATAATTACATAATATGTCTCATGCCAAAGGCTACCAGGATATCTGATGTGGATCGGATACTTTCTTTGGCATCAGAATTTGAAAAAAAGGTGATCGGTACTGTTGCCATATAGTGGATCAGCCTTGACTTTTGCACTTTAATGCGCTAAACTATACTTCGCTTTACAAAGGAGAGTGTTTTGATGAGAGAAAAAATGATAGATGTCAGGGATCTTTTTGAAAGGTCAGAGGAATTTGCGGGAACTGTTGTTAGACTTGGAGGCTGGATCCGTACAAACCGGGACAATAAAAGCTTTGGCTTTCTGGTCATAAATGACGGAACATACCAGAATCCGGTGCAGGTGGTATACCACGATACCATGGATAATTTCTCTGAGGTTGCAGCTCTTAATGTTGGAGCGGCAGTTATAGTAACGGGAGAGATGACCCTGACCCCTGATGCCAGACAGCCCTTTGAGATCCAGGCTTCTGCAGTGGAGATAGAGGGGGCATCTGATGAGAAGTATCCCATACAGCCTAAGCGTCACACCATGGAGTATCTTAGGACAGTGACTCATTTGCGTCCTCGGACAAATACCTTTGAGGCGGTTTTCAGGGTGAGGTCACTTTGTGCCTATGCCATACATAAGTTTTTTCAGGACAGAAATTTTGTATATGCCCATACTCCCATAATCACCGGAAGTGATGCCGAAGGGGCAGGAGAGATGTTTCGTGTTACCACCATGGATATGAAGAATCCTCCCCATACTGAAGATGGTGAGGTGGACTATTCAAAGGACTTTTTTGGCAAATCCACCAACCTTACGGTTTCGGGACAGTTAAATGGTGAGACCTTTGCACAGGCTTTTAAAAATATTTATACCTTTGGTCCCACTTTTAGAGCTGAAAATTCCAACACCACCCGTCATGCGGCAGAGTTTTGGATGATCGAGCCCGAGATGGCTTTTTGCGACTTGGAAGATGATATGCAGATCGCAGAGGATATGATCAAGTATATTATTAACTATGTGATGGAAAACGGCGCTCAGGAAATGGAGTTTTTCAATCAGTTTATTGACAAGGGGCTTATAGACAGATTAAAGCATGTGGCAGGTTCTGATTTTGGACGTATTACTTATACGGATGCCATTGCGGAGCTGGAAAAGCATAATGATAAGTTTGACTATCCGGTACACTGGGGCAGCGATCTGCAGACAGAGCATGAGAGATTTCTGACGGAAGAGATATTTAAGCGCCCGGTCTTTGTTACGGATTATCCAAAGGAGATCAAAGCTTTCTATATGAAGCAAAATGATGACGGCAAGACAGTGGCAGCCATGGACTGTCTGGTGCCGGGGATCGGAGAGATAATCGGCGGATCCCAGAGAGAGGATGATCTGAACAAGCTTCTTAACAGAATGGATGAGCTGGGACTTAAGCGTGAGGATTATGAGTTTTATCTTGACTTAAGACGCTGGGGCTCCACCAGACATGCGGGATTTGGTTTGGGCTTTGAAAGATGCGTGATGTATCTTACGGGTATGTCAAATATCCGTGACGTGATCCCGTTCCCCCGCACCGTGGGCAACTGCGAGCTTTAAGTTAAAATAGAGAGCCAGATACCGGAAGCGTCAAATGAGCGCTACGGGATCGGGTACGGACGGATCTGGTCAGATGATGACTTGCGCTATAAGAGGAGGAAATAAGGATGAGTAAGATTTTTATTCCCGAGGATTACAAACCTGAACTTGATCTTTGGCAGACTCAGAAGGCAATTAAGATGGTCAAGGATTTTTTTCAGCAGGTGCTGACTGCAGAATTGAACCTTCGCCGTGTATCAGCGCCTCTTTTTGTTACACCGGAATCAGGGCTTAATGACAACCTGAACGGAGTGGAGCGTCCTGTCAGATTTGGCATCAGGGAACAGGGCGATAAAGAGGTAGAGGTGGTACATTCTCTTGCCAAGTGGAAAAGGCAGGCACTGGGTCGATACGGATTCAGGACCGGTCAGGGACTTTACACTGACATGAATGCCATCCGCAGGGATGAGGACACGGACAACATCCACTCCTTATATGTGGATCAGTGGGATTGGGAAAAAATAATCGAAAAGGAAGACAGAAACGAGGATACACTTAAGGCTACCGTAAAGTCTGTTTATGACGCTTTAAGGGTAACGGAGAAATATGTTTCCAACAAGCTGGATTATGTGGAGTGCATCCTTCCTGAACAGATCACTTTTATTTCGTCACAGGAGCTTTTGGATATGTATCCCGGCAAGGATGCAAAGGAGCGGGAGTATCTGGCAGCAAAGGAGCACGGTGCCATCTTTGTGATGCAGATAGGAGATGTGCTTTCGGACGGCAGCAAGCATGACGGACGTGCGCCGGATTATGATGACTGGCAGCTAAATGGTGATATTATTGTTTATTATCCGGTGTTGGACATTGCTTTAGAGCTTTCTTCAATGGGTATCAGGGTGGATGAGATCTCTCTGCATGAACAGCTTATCAAGGCAGGTTGTCCCGAAAGGGAAAAGTTAGACTTCCAGAAGGCTATTCTGGAAAAGAGACTGCCATACACCATAGGCGGAGGAATAGGACAGAGCCGTATATGTATGTTCTTTTTGAGGAAATGCCACATTGGTGAAGTCCAGGTGTCTGTGTGGCCGGATGAGGATATAGATTTTGCAAAGAAAAGGGGCGTGATTATTCTATGAGCAAGAACTTGCATACACCATCTATGGATCTTTTGTTAGATGGTATTTTGACTTTAAAAAACAGAGATGAAGCATATCTTTTTTTTGAAGATCTATGTACCGTGGGGGAGCTTTCTGCTATTTCCCAGCGTTTTGCGGTAGCTCATATGCTGCAAAATGACAATACATATCAGGAGATAGCCGACGCTACCGGTGCATCCACAGCCACAATAAGCCGGGTAAACAGATCCGTAAATTACGGCAATGACGGTTATGAGATGGTCTTTGAGCGGCTCAGGGTGAAGTCTGATGAGTGATATCAAATGGGATGAGCTTTTGAATCCCCAGCAGCTTAAGGGAGTGATGGTTACAGAGGGACCTGTGCTGATACTGGCGGGTGCCGGTTCGGGGAAAACCAGGGTCTTGACACACAGGGTGGCATACCTTATGCAGGAGCGGGGTGTGGCACCCTATAATATTATGGCAATAACCTTTACCAATAAGGCTGCCCGTGAAATGAGGGAACGTGTGTTAAAAGTGGGCGGCATGGGAGCGGATGCAGTCTGGGTCATGACCTTTCATTCCACCTGTGTAAGGATCCTCAGGAGATTTGCGGACAGGGTGGGCTATGATACGGATTTTACCATCTATGATGCTGATGATCAAAAGGCTCTGATGAAGCAGATAATAAAAAGTATGAATCTGGATCCCAAGAAATACAAGGAAAAATATTTCCTGAATCGTATTTCTTCGGCGAAGGATGAGTTGATCTCCCCGGAGGAATATGCCGTAAGATTTTCTCATGATCCGGCAGATGAGCTGGTGGCGAGAGTGTACAGGACCTATCAGAGCATGCTCAGGGATAACAACGCCATGGATTTTGACGACCTGATCTTTAAGACAGTGGAGCTTTTCAAACAGGAGCCGGAGGTGCTGAACCACTATCAGCAGAGGTTTAAGTATGTGATGGTTGACGAGTATCAGGATACCAATACTGCCCAGTTTGAGTTGATCAGGCTTTTGGCGGCTTCTCATCACAATATCTGCGTGGTAGGTGATGATGACCAGTCCATATATAAATTCAGGGGAGCCAACATATATAATATTTTAAATTTCGAAGAGCATTTTGAAAATGCGGTGGTGATACGGTTAGAGCAAAATTACAGATCCACCGGAAGGATCCTCTCGGCAGCCAATCAGGTGATAAGGAATAACTCCGGCAGGAAAGAAAAGACCCTTTGGACAGAGAACCCCGAGGGTGACAAGGTCAGGTTCAGACAATTTGACAATGCCTATGAAGAGGCGGAATTTATTGCTCTGGATGTGAAAAGCAAAAACCGCCGTGGTGATGCCGGATTCAATGAGTCGGCTGTACTGTATCGTACAAATGCCCAGTCACGAATTTTGGAAGAGAAGTTTTTGAATGAAAAT
>CAMOZG010000099.1 GCA_946630825.1 uncultured Lachnospiraceae bacterium | reverse complement strand
TGCTCTGTCATAAGGGCAGGGGCTGCCGCCGCGCTGGGTGTGGCCGGGTACTGTGACGCGGGCCTCGGAGCCGGTCTTTTCCTCAATAAGCTGTGCTACACGGTATGCAGCCGAAGGATGGGTCTCCTTTTCTCTCTTTTTCTTAAGCTCTTTTTTGGAGAGTGCCGCATCCTCTTTGCTGATAGCTCCCTCGGCAACTGCAAGGATGGTAAAGCCCTTGCCTTCTTTGCGACGGTGCTCTACAGCTTCTATGATCTTTTTCTCGCTGTAGGGGATCTCAGGAAGCAGGATGATATCCGCGCCGCTGGCAATGCCTGCATAGAGTGTAAGCCAGCCCACCTTGTGTCCCATAACTTCTACGATAAATACCCGGTTATGGGAAGCTGCAGTGGTGTGGATACGGTCGATCGCATCACATGCCACATCAATGGCACTGTAGAAACCAAAGGTCACATCCGTACCATAAATATCATTGTCAATGGTCTTCGGAAGATGGATGACATTAAGACCCTCTTCCCTAAGCAAGTTGGCGGTCTTTTGTGTGCCGTTACCTCCCAGGATCACCAGGCAATCCAGATTAAGCTTGTAGTAGTTGGACTTCATAGCCTCTACCTTGTTAAGACCGTTTTCATCAGGCTCGCGCATAAGCTTGAAGGGCTGACGGGAGGAACCCAAGATAGTGCCGCCCTTTGTCAGAATACCGGAAAAATCATTGCTGGTCAAAAGACGATAGTTTCCGTATATCAGTCCCTTGTAGCCGTCATAGAATCCATAAACCTCTAAGCTCTCCAGACTGTTTGCCAGACCCTTGACCACGCCTCGCATAGCGGCATTCAGTGCCTGACAGTCTCCCCCACTGGTCAAAATACCAATTCTTGTCATCATAGTAAAACCCTCCTCATTACATAGCATCTACAAATATGATACGCCGGAAAATGTTATTTTACTGTAACTATTCATCACCTTCATTCGAAGTCGCAAAGCGGCTTCTCATGTGGGCGGTCAGAGTCACTTTGCGACTTGCCCACCCCGGATATAAACTGTAATTCCACTCGGAATGCAAGCATTCCGTTTGAAATCACAGTTTATATCCGACGTGCTGAACATTTACATTGTACCAAAAAACAGCAGGTGCGTAAACACCTGCTATTATAAAAACATCCATTACTCGATTTTAAAATTATTTACAAAATCACCGATCCTGGTTGCGGATTCTGCAACAGTCTGGGCGCTGTTATCCACATCACGGCTCTCATTTGCCACCTGCTCGGCACTTTCCACCACCTGCTCCACGGTATCGGTAACCTCTATGGTGCTGGCACTCTGCTCCTCAGAGATGGCGGCAACAGATGAAGCGATCTCATTTACATCATTCATCATACCTATCATCTCCTCTACGGTCTTGCCTGTGCTATCCAGATCTCTGAATATCACTGCAAAGGTCTCTCCGGCTGTAGCCACTGCCTCGGAACCTGAAGCGATCTCCTCCATATTGACCTGGGATTTCTCAGACAGACTCTTTATCTGTCCTGTGATATTTTGGATAATGCCTGAGATCTCAGTTGTGGCATTGGCAGATTCATTCGCCAGATTACCTATCTCATCTGCAACTACGGCAAAACCGCGACCTGCCTCTCCGGCTCGGGCTGCCTCAATAGAGGCATTCAGCGACAACAGGTTTGTCTGTGAAGAAATGGAATTTATCATCTCCACTATGGAGTTGATCTTCTGCGCAGACTCGTCCACACTTACAACCACATCATTCATATCCGCCATGGACTGTGCCACATTTGACATGCTGTCCTTAAGCTTTTCCATATCGTTCTGACCCTGGTTAGCCTGCTTTAACAAAGCTTCCATGGTCTCGCTGGTCTCATTACCCTTGTTGGTCAGATCTGATACAGCACCTGCCAAAGTGGTGGCATTTTCAGCCAGCTCTGTAACCGAATCGGAAATACCGCCCATGGTATCCCGGATCTGATTCATGGAATTGGACTGCTCTGCTGCCTGACGGTTCAGATCACCGGAAGCGTCCTGACTGGATCTTGCCTCATCAGAAAGCCGTGTGGTCACGTTGTGCATATCAGAAAGAGTCTGCCTCATGCCGGTAATGTAATCACTCATACAACTGTTCATCAGACCTATCTCGTCATCCCCGCCCTTTTGGATGCTTACAGTAAAGTCACCCTGGGTGATGTGCTCGATATTGTCGGTAAGCTCCGTAACCGGATCGGTGATGTATTTCTTTGTTATCCTCATCATGACAAAAGCTATGATCGCTATCATGATTATCATAAGCACAATGGCTATGCTCTGGAACCTGTTTACCTCACGAAGTACATCACCCTGATTTACAGAGGATGCCATGATCCAGGGAGTCCCGGGCACCTGGGAAATTGCCACATAGTAGGTATCTCCGTCTGCCTTTACCTGGTGTATTCCCACACCCTCTGCCGTCAGATACTTGGATATCTGATTTAAAAATACGTCATCAGAATGCTCTGAAATTGTGCTGCCATTGAAATCAGCGTTGTAATAAGAGAGAATATAATCCCCGGAAAAGAGCATGGTCATTCCCATGTCAAGGGGCTTGAACTGCGAAGTAGTCTCCACTATTCCGTCAATGTATAGATCTACTCCCATTACACCGACCCTTCCATCCGTCAGCGTAACTCCTCTTGACGCAGTCACCACCAGGCTTCCGGTGTCACTGTCTACATAGGGCTCACCTATTACAAAATCCTCGCTGCCTGCTGCCTGAACATACCAGTCACGCTCTGTGATCACATAGTCTGCATCAGGTACCCATCCGGTAGGGTCTACCCACATGCCGTCCTCAAATCCACCGTAAAGTCCGTGAGAAGACATTTCTGTCCAGTCCATTGTTATGGACATATAATCATTGATTGCATCCCTGTCGGTAATGGGCAGTTTTTCAAGTGTCTCAAGGTTCTGATTATAAGCCTCCAAAAGATTAGTGATCTGGGTACCAATGCTGGTGGCATTTTTATCCGAGTCATTTTGAAGGGAGGTCTCAGCACTGCTGCTGATTATACTCCTTGCCTGTACGCTTAAAAAAACTATGATGAAAATTATGGCTATTGCCACCATTGGCATCATGATCCTTAAAAGCTTTGTGCTGATGCTGATCCTTACCTTGTTGCTCCTTTTCTTCATGTCCGTTTCCTTCATGTCGCTTTCTCCCTTCTGAAAATTATGTCTTGCCTTTGATGATGTTATAGTAAACGACTTTATGTCGTTTACTTTGCGCCGAGCCCGAGCAGCGAAGCTGCCTTCCTTTCGGGCGAGTGCGCATCTTTCTGCTATAGTGTGATTATGCCTTCTGCTTTCTGATGAAAACCCCGGTCTTTTCATCAAAAAGATAGTTTGCATTGTTTATCTTTTTCCAGCCCTGTGCCAGATAAGGAAAATACTCGGGACTGTAGTATTTCTTTCCCTTATACTTTATCCATCCCTTTCCTACCACCGAATCATTATGGGCGCCAAAGCAGTACCAGACTTTTCCCTTATACTTATACATACCCTTTTTAAGTTCGCCTGACTTGGCTGCCTTAAAGATCGTACCGTTGTATCCGGTTATGTATCCTTTGCTGTTTGGCTTTACAACCTTGTTATTCCAGTACAGATACCACTTGCCCCCGGACTTTCTAAAGCCGGAATTGGATGATTGGGTAACCTTTCCATTGCTAACGGAAAAGATCACATCTCCGTTAAACTCTGTCCTGTAAACCTCTCCGTACTTTTCTGCCCGCTCCATGGGTATCCGTGTGCGGATCAGTCCATACAGTGTCTTTTTGGCTGTAGTAGCGGTTTCCTTCATATTGATCTTGCACTTTTTATATATCTTGTTCTGACGGGTGATCTCACTTGCCAGGACATAGTGGTCAGCCACAGCGTGCTTTGCCTTTACAGCCTTGCAGAACTTTGCCGAATTACTGGTATCCACTCCATGATGGTTCATTTTCCAGATATCACTTTTCAGATCAAAGCCCTGGGACATCAGCCATTTTTCCTCTTCCACCTCGGCATCACCGCAGGTAAGATAGCTTATGGTCTTGCCCCCGGAAGGCACCGTGATCTTGGTGCACAGTGACATATTGTTAAGGTAATGCTCCATCTTTGTCTCCGTAAGCCCCGGATCGTTTGTAGAATCATTTTCAAAATCGTCAAAGCTAAAGGCCGGTGTACCAAGGGTGGTCACTGTGGCAGCCCCAACAGTAAAGGTATGCCCTGCAGATACCTCGGTAAAATTGTTGCAATACTTACCCTTTGAGGATTTTACCTTTATTCCCACATCCCCGTAAAACTTGTCATAGGATGCCTTGGTGCTGTTATATTCACTTTCCGTTATCCCCGTGCCGATCTGGGACTCTGCTGCCGAAACCGCATTCCCGGTAACTGAAGCCTGGGGAACATAAAGGTTATCAATGGTAAAATTTTCGCTGATATCATTCAGCTCACCAAAGTGATCACTGTGGAAATGTGTGATATAAACATCCAGGTTTTTCACACCCTTGTCCTTAAGATAGTTCACCACCACATCCCTGCTGTCGGAATCGCCTGTGTCGATCAGCAGATATTCGCCCTGTGACTGGATGAGTATGGCATCACCCTTTATGGAATTACTCTTAAGATCTATCACATCAATTGTCATATCCGCTGAAGCCGCATACACTTTATCCGGTTCCCAAACCCCATCCGCATTTGGATCGTATGCAGAAAACGCAGTCACTGAAAGGACTGCAGCCATTAATGATGCCAGCACTCTTTTTCTTTTCATTTCTTCCTCCTGTTAAGCTTAATTTGTTATTTTACCCCGGTACCGATTATGGGATCCACCTGGGAGATCAGATTATCAATGTTTTCAAATATTCCGCTCTTTGTGGTTCCCAGACGGTTCACCTCTTCAATGTTACTCAAAAGCTCGTTGTATCTGTTATCGATATCGTCAAAGTCATCTCCCAGTCGCCTCAGTTCAGCACCTGCACTTTCTGTCTCATCCTTTATCTCCCGCTGCAGATCCTCCGTCCGATTGGCACTGTCCACAATATTTTCAAAGCTCTCATATGCCTCATCAGTTTCCCTTACACTTTTGTCCAGGACCTCAATGGAGCTGTCCATTCTGGCAGAAAGCTTATTACTTTCCTCATCCACCTGTGACAGGGATTCATTTACGTGGTCGATAAGCCCCTTTATCTCATCCGCAAGCTGCCGCACGTTCTCCGCAACCACTGCAAAGCCCTTGCCGCTGTCTCCGGCTCTGGCTGCCTCTATGGAAGCATTGAGCGCCAAAAGATTGGTCTGTCCCGCTATGCCCACTATCTGCTTCATGTATTCGGATATCTGGCTTACTGATGTTTTAAAAACCTCAAACTCCTGCTGCATTTCCATAAATGAATCCTTAACCTCGCTGGAGTTGGTGCGAAGATATCCTACCTTGACTCTTGCCACATCCACTGAAGAAAGAATATCAGATCTGACATCCTCAAATTTCTCCGTGCTGTCGGAAACCTCTGCGAATATTTTTTCAAAATCATTTAACTCGGTTTTCAGCTCACTGTCTTTTTCCATTATGGATCTGAAGGTGGTCTCCACATTGTGAACTGCAGACAGGGACTCCACTTCATTTTTTATCAGATCATTCTGGTACTCCTTTACATTTTCCGTGATATATCTTATGGCATGATTTTTGTTTACGGTTTCCTTTTTAGGTGCTTCGGCAACGATCTCCTCTGCCTGTTTTTTCTTTATTCCAAACATTTCTATACCCCCTCTATTCAAAGACCATACATGTCATGGTCTGATTGATAAACTGGTCATTGGCGTGCTCTCCGTAACCCACAAATCCACAGTGATTGCCAAGCTCACACATCTGCTTTAAGTAACTGTCAGTGATCCCCATGTTCTGCATCATAATATAACGGAACAGACAGTTTACTGAAAATACAGCAGATACCCTGCCAAAATCCGACTTTATCCGGTCTATCGTCTCTCTGACCACCTCATGTATATCTCTTGCCTCAAGCAATGTAAGAATGTCGGAATCATTTACCTGTCTGTAACAGGTGAGACCATTGCCCTCCACTCCCTTAAGGGAAATAATGCATATATCGTCTCCTACCATTTTTCCGAGAGGATTTTTAAAGGTCTGATTTTCTATCTCGCTTTCGGAAATATTTGTCAGATCCATATATACCTGCTTGGCGGACCTTCCGTTAAGCTCTCCAATATAATATCTGGACTTGTCAGTCTTTGATGCCACAAGTCTGACACCCTCCACGGGAACATAGATATTTTCCTTGTATGCCCTTACCCTGCCGTTTTCATTTTTTATCAGAGCATAAGCGCAGGCATCCTCATAGACCTTGCCGTTTGCGGAGACCTTGCCTGCATCACCGGTACCTCCCATAAGCTCTATGCCATGCTTTCTTCTCAGATACCCGACACTTGATAAAACCACTGCATCATTGCCTGCACACAGGTCTATCATTGCCACATTTTCCCTTCCGGGTTTTATCGCCGCAATATCCTTTTCCAGTCTGTCTATATATGCTGCCGGTCTTTTGGACACTTCCTCAAGCACATTGGCGCAGGCGCTTACGCCCTCTGTAAATGCCGTTACAGACACACCGTTTTCCACCACGTCACTTTTGTAGGACATGGCTATGGCACCTATACTGCTGACTCCCGGGAATAAACTCTCCAGCTCTGATACATGCTGTTCAAACTGTTTGCCGTTTGAAAACATGATAATAAGCTTTGGATTCGATAATCCCGACACCGCCTGTCGCAGATCGCCACTTTTACTTTCTCCGAAAAATACCTTCACTGTTCATACCTCCTCATATATTTTTCTAAAGCTCCTGAATGAGCCTTTTTATAAAGTCATATACTCTTGCCACGGATGATACCGAAAGGTGCTCATCCGGTGTATGTATATCCCAGATATCCGGTCCAAAGGATACCGCATCCAGACCGGGCATTTTCCCGGCAAAAATACCGCACTCCAATCCTGCATGAATGGCAAAGACCTTAAGTTCTTTTCCCGTCATGTCTCGGTATATGGAGATCATTTTTTCTCTCAGAGGTGACTTTGCCACGTACTCCCATGCTGGATATTCGCCACTCATTTCGGTCTTTGCTCCTAAGCTTTCTGCAACATAGGTCACCTTCTGCCTGAGGGCTTCATAGGCGGAAGCAACAGAACTTCTAATTGAAAAGGCAAAACTCACTTCGCCCTCTTCGGTGGCTGTGATACCCAGATTCAAGGATGTCTCCACCAGACCTTCTATATCCCTGCTCATGCGTCGGACTCCGTTTGGCATGGAGGACAAAAGTAAAAGCACCCGGTCAGTAGACTCCCCGGACATGGGCTTCATGTCGCAGCTTGCCGGCTCAAGCTCTATGTGAAGCTCGGGATCCGTGGCGGAAAACTCGGCAGAAACTGCCTTATCCAAAGCCTCCACGGCACTGCGTATTTTTTCTTCATCCTCCGCCAGGATCACGGCAGATGCCTCTCTGGGAATGGCGTTATCCTTGGTGCCTCCTGTTATGGAGATAAGTCTCCACTCACATGACCCATTGATGCTTCGTAGGACTCTTCCAAGAAGCACCGTGGCATTGGCTCTGCCCATATGTATCTGAGCGCCTGAGTGACCGCCTTTTCCCCCTGTCACTGACACCCGGTATGTATGTCCCGATATGCCGGCTCCCACATCAATGGAGTGACCGTCAAGGACTGTCCATTTTTCATCATCCCGGCTCACGGGAAGGGATATGTGACATGTGCCTCCCCCTGCACAGCTTGCCAGGCACTGCCCCTCCATCTCGCTGTCTATATTTAAAAATATCCTGCCCTGCAAAGGTGATACGTCGATTCCCCGGGCACCGTCCATGCCCACTTCCTCGGACACGGTTATCACCACCTCAAGCCTGGGATGCTTTAGATCCTCATCCTCCAAAAGAGCCAGGGCGTATGCCACCGCTATGCCGTCATCTCCACCAAGGGTAGTCCCCTTTGCGGAAAGAATATCTCCATCAAGCACAAGCTCAAGCCCCTCATGGTCCATATCCTTTTGGCAGTCGGAGGTTTTCTCACAGACCATATCCATATGTCCCTGTATTACAATGGCAGGTTTTTTTTCATATCCGGCAGTTGCCGGCTTTATGATTATAACATTGTACAGCTCATCCTGTATATACTCCAGACCATGGTCTTTTGCAAAGTTTACAAGATAATCACTTATTTCCTTTTCATGATATGAAGGTCTGGGGATCTTTGAGATCTCCTCAAAATAATAAAACACCCTCTCCGGTTTTATATTCTCTAACATGTCGCTCCTTTTGTCCTTTACAGCAGTTCGTTTCTGCCTTCTTCTTTTAGTCTTTCCACCGCAAGCTTTACATCCTGGGCACGGTTTTTGTCACACACAAGTATGGCATC
>CAMOZG010000098.1 GCA_946630825.1 uncultured Lachnospiraceae bacterium | reverse complement strand
TCATTTTACTTGGTCAGACTACACTCTACCTCATCCCGGCGAACATCCGTAAGGCCTACGGCTAAAGCCGTTAGGCATACGACTTGGGAGTGTCGTCAAAATCTTTGATTTTGGTAACGACACCCCTGTGATAGCAGCCCAAGAAGCCAAGCGTAGCGCAGGCTGATTGGTTAGCTGCGAACCACTAGGAGTCACGACTTTACGGATGTTCGACTAGTCGAGGTGAAGTGGAGACTGACCAAGAAAAATTATGGTCAGTTGACCGCCCCGGACAATAGATGAAAAAGGCGATAGAATAGGAGGTGTAAAAGACTATGATGAATGTAGAAGAGCTTGTAAAAAAAGCAGAAGTGGACGGAGCCAGCGACATACATGTAATATGCGGTCTGCCTCCGAAATATCGTAAGGATGGCACCATCCAGGATATGGACACGGACATCATGACTGCAGATGACTGTGTGGGTATCGCCAGATGGATCGCAGGAGAAGACTATGAGATCTTAGACAGAGAGGGCGAGCTGGACATGGCAGGCAACTACGCAGGCCGCCGCTGCCGTATCCATCTGTTCAAAGCCCAGGGCGTACCTTCATTGGCGCTTAGACTTTTGTCAGAGACCATCCCCAAGCTGGAGACTTTGGGACTTCCTCCCGCAGTAATGGATCTTACTGATCTTCATAAGGGCATAGTTTTAGTAACCGGTGAGACCGGTTCAGGTAAATCCACATCCCTGGCAGCTCTTTTGGATCATATAAATCACACCCACAGATCCCACATTGTGACCTTAGAGGATCCTGTGGAGTATATCTATAAGCCTGACCTGTGCGCCATCAACCAGCGTGAGGTCGGAAAGGACACAAAGAGTTTTGCCGAGGGTCTTAGAGCATCCCTTCGTGAGGATCCCAATGTTATCCTCATAGGTGAGATGCGTGACAGAGATACCATAGAGACAGCTATTACCGCCGCTGAGACGGGACATCTGGTGTTTGGAACACTGCACACCGGATCCGCTGCGGATTCCATAGACCGTATGGTTCAGGTATTCCCGGAGGCTGCCCAGAACCAGATCAGACTGCAGCTTTCCATGACACTGGTGGCTGTACTGACCCAGCAACTCATGCCCAAAAAGGGCGGCGGACGTGCCTTGGCAGCAGAGTTTATGATAGTAACAGATGCCATCAGAAATCTAATCAGATCGGGAAATACTCCCCAGATCGCCAATGCAGTAGCCACCTCAGCCACCATAGGAGGACAGACCATGGATCAGGCACTGGTGAAGCTGGTGCGTTCAGGAGATATAACCAAGGAGACGGCTTTACATTATGCCCATGACGACAATTATGTAAAGAAGAACGCTATTTAAGAACGACACACAGGAACTGGAGGATAGATGATCACATTCAAGTACCAGGCAATATCTAAATCCGGAGCAAAGGTCTCAGGCGTCATTGAGGGCTATAACGAAATGGACGCGGTGGACCGCATCAAGCAGGAATATGACATAGTCTTAAAGGTGTCTGAGGTAAAGGAGAAAAAGGAAAGCTTCCTTACCATGGACTTAGGCGGAAACAAGCTGGACCCAAAGGCTTTTACGGTTATGTGTTCCCAGTTTGCCATTATCCTGAGATCCGGCGTGCCCATAGGTCGGGCTGTAAATCTGATATATGACAAGACTACGGACAAGCCTCTTAAAAAGATATTGGGAAAGGTCAGAACAGACGTGGAGGCAGGAAGATCCATAGCCTCAAGCTTTGAGGAAAACGGCAAAGGCATACTTCCGGTATCCTTTGTGGAATCCATCAGAGCCGGAGAGGAGTCCGGAAATCTGGATGCTTCCTTTAATTCCATGTATGAGCACTTTGACAAGCAGACCAAGATAGCCGCCAAGGTAAAGGGGGCACTTGCCTACCCCAGCTTTGTGCTGGTGATAGGTATTATAGTGGTCATAGTGATGATGGTAAAGGTCATCCCTACCTTTACGGATATTTTTGCGGAGCAGGATTCGGAGCTTCCTGCCATAACCCAGAGCCTGGTTACCATATCGGGATTTTTCCAGCATTACTGGGGACTTTTGGCAATCATATTTATTGCAGCTTTTCTTGCATATAAGTTTTATTCCAACACCGAGGAGGGCAGACTTAAGCTGGCAAAAAATGCCCTGAAAATGCCGGTGCTTGGAGAGATACAGACCCTAAACGGTGCCAGTCAGTTTGCCAATACGCTGGTGACCATGATAGGAGCCGGACTTCCGCTGACAAAGGCAGTGAGTATCACCGCCAATGCCATGGACAATTATTATCTGTCCCAGGAGGTGGGGAAGCTTACGGGTCAGATCGAAGAGGGACACAGCTTAGGTGAGTCCATGAGAGAGTCCGGGGTAATGCCGGACATCCTTACGGATATGACAGCAGTGGGAGAAGAGACCGGTGAAATGGAGGACACTCTTAAGACGGTGGCACTGTATTATGATTCGGAGCTTGAGACCGCCATCAATGCCGCACTGGCAAAGCTGGAGCCTGCCATACTTGTGTTTATTGCCATCTTTGCAGGCTATATAGTGCTGGCGATCTACATTGCGATCTTTACCATGTACCAGGGAATGTGACAGGCTATGCTTATATATTTCGGCACCATATTTTTTATAACAGGCCTGGTATTCGGATCCTTTTTAAACTGCACTGCATACCGGATATCAAGAGGTGAGGACTTTGTAAGGGGCAGAAGTCACTGTACCACCTGCGGTCATGAGCTTTCCGCCATGGATCTGATCCCGGTGTTAAGCTATATTTTGACCCGGGGCAGATGCAGGTACTGCGGAGAAAAGGTCTCCCTGCGGTATCCTCTGACAGAGCTTTTGTGCGGGATACTGTTTTTAGGGTTGTTTCTTAAGGAGGGGCTTTCCCTGCTTTTTGTCCGGGATCTCATATTTGTATGCTGCCTCTTTTGTCTGGCACTTGTGGATATGGAGATCAGGGAGATCCCTGACGGGACACTTATAATATCAGCCGCGGCATGGGCGGCAACAGCTTATTTTGTGTATCACGACATAAAAGAAGTGCTTTTCCATGTACTTGCCGGGGCGGTATTTATGTTTGGCTTTCTGGCTGTATCCCTTATAATGGATCGGATCCTTAAAAAGGAAAGCTTAGGAGGCGGCGACATCAAGCTTTTTGCGGTAGTGGGGCTTTATCTGGGGTTCATCCCTTCCCTTTTTTGCGTGATGATCGCCAGTGTCACAGGACTTTTGGCTGCAATGATCAAAAAAAGTGGAAGCATATCTTTTGGACCGTTTATTGCAGTTGGAACGTATTTTATGTTATTATGGGGGGAAGATCTAAAAAACTTATACTTGGGACTGTTTTAAGAAGGAGTATTTAATGGCACAGACTATATTGGGAATAGACGTGGGGCAGAACAGACTGAATCTGGCACTGATGAACGGACGTCATATAAAAAAATCCCTGATCCTGGATATGCCCGAAAAACTGGTTAGTGAGGGCAGGATAGTTTCGCCTGAGACCATGGGCGAATTCTTAAGGACATCTTTAAAGGAGGCTGGGATACATTGTAATAAGGCGGCTTATGTTTTCTCCGGTGAGCGGGTCTATATCAGACCGGTGACCATGCCTCTTATGAATGAGGAGCAGCTTTTATACAACCTGCCCTATGAATTCAGGGATTATATCACCGAAGAGCTTAAGGATTTTGTATTTGATTATGCCATGATATCCGTGAATGAAGAAGAGAGGACCATGGAGGTCATGGCTGCAGCTATTCCCAGACAGCTTTTGGAGGATACCAGATCCATACTCCGAAAGGCGGGGCTTAAGCTGGTAAAGGCAGCGCCGGTGCTGGCAGTCTATCAGAATATTTTGTCCAATTATGCAAAGCCCGGCGAGGAGCCAAGGGATTATTGTATTTTGGATATAGGCTACTCCGGTATACGTATGCACGCCTTCAAAGGGGACAGGCATCTGGCTACAAATGAACTGGAGACAGGGCTTTTTACCTTAGATGATGCTCTGGCAGAGGCATATAATGTGGATTCCCATATTGCCCATACCTATCTCATCAATAACTATGATGACTGTCAGAATAAGGAGGTCTGTACCTCTGCTTTTAACAATATTGCTTTGGAACTTATGAGGACCATGAACTTCCTCAGGTACAGTATGCAGGACTCCAACTTAAATGATGTGTGGGTCTGCGGAGGAGGAGCGAATATCCCGCCTCTTTTATATGCCTTGGAGGAAAATCTGGACATGAAGATACACCATGCGGGAGAGTTGGTGGCTGGTTACGGTGTTACCAGGGATATGGAAAGTGACTCACTACTTTTGGCTATTGGAATTACACAGTAGATAGGATGTTTATATGGACAACATGAGTACAACTAATGCCGCCGAAGAAGAACAGGCAGGCACAAAAAAGAATAAGCCGTTTACCAAAAAGCTGGTGATACCTACCAAGACCAAAATAAACTTTGCCATGGTGGGGATCACTCCCATGAAGCTGTCGGTGGTCATACCGGGAGTGATACTGATAATTCTCGGTGCAGCTCTTCTCAGCAAATTTTTCGTAGTGGACCGGATCATAGAGGTGGCTGAGCTTCAGGCTGAGGTGGATTCCATTCAAAGTCAGATAGACGAGGAAGAGGCTGCGATAGCGGAAATGGGTGATATTGCCACCAAGTATGCCCACTATACCTGGTCCGGAATGACAGATGTGGAAAGAGCTCTGGCAGATCGTATGGATGCGGTGGAGCTGATACAAAAGTATGTGCTGAAAAAAGCCAAGGTTGGAAGCTATACAATATCGGGTAATGAGATAAGCCTGCCCATAACCGGCGTCACCTTTAATGAGGTGGGGCATATAGTTAATTCCTTAGAGGCTGATCCAAAGGTGGATCACTGTGAGGTGGTGGCTGCCGCTTCAGAGGATGCCAGCATCAGTTACAATACCCAGGATATGGATACTACCATGGTTGGAGGAGACATGGAGGCTACGGCTCAGGTCACCATATACATGGCAGAGAGTGATGTTGCATCCGATACAGAGCCGGATACCGGAAGCGTCAAATGAGCGCTACGGGATCGGGTGCGGACGGATATGGTTAGCTAATGGCTTGTGTTATTAGAGAAGGAGATGGCACAATGAGAAGTTTGAGCCGGGAATTTACAACGAGAGAAAAGGTGCTGCTTTTGATACTGGCGATCCTGATGGTTCTGGTGGTCTATTACTACCTGGTGGATCTGCCTCTTCGGACCCAGAAGGATACCCTTACATCCCAGAAAGAGCAGCTTAATATAGACTATGGGATAACCCATGCAAAGTACCTGGAGTACCTGCAGATGCAAAAGGATATGGAGCAGGTGACTGAGGATACCAGCATCATGGCAAGCTATAACAACCGCTCCGAGGAGATAGCTTTTCTGGATGATCTTTTTAAAAACACACTGCAGTACAGTGTAGGCTTTTCACCTGTCACGGTGGAGGGCAACCAGGTGAGAAGAGCCTTTAACGTAAGCTATACTGCCAAGTCCTATAAGCAGGCGATAAAGATACTTAAAAAACTGGCAAACTGTCATTACAGATGCATAATCAGTGACATATCCTGCTCAGGGGATAAGGATGAAGCATTAAGCGGAAGGGTCACAGTAAGCTGCGGTGCAGTTTTTTATGAGACTATGGTTGATCGGACCACAGATGCGGGACTGCCGGCGGTGGCGCCTCCTGCAGAGACTACAACAGAAGATACCGCATCCGAATAAGCATAAGGGAGGGCAAATGAAAAAGAGTGTTTTAGCGGTAGCTGCTGCTATTTTAATGGTATGCTTACTGACAGCGTGTTCGGGAAGTTCAAAAAAAGAAGACGCCACCCTGACACTGGCGCTGCGTGAGGGAACCTATGCAGACGTGATCGAACAGTGTCTGCCTGACTTTGAAAAGGAGACCGGGGTCACCTGTGTGGTGGAAAAACTTTCAGAAGAAGAACTGCACGGGGGAGTGGTGAATGACGTTAAAAATGAGCAGGGCAAATACGATCTGTGCATGGTGGATGGATCATGGATGGCTGAATACACTTCCATGAATGCCTTAGCTTCACTGACTGATCTGGGATATGAGCTGGATGATGATATTATCGCAGCCACCACAAAGATATCCTACTATGAGGATGAGGTGTATCTGGCTCCCTACTATGGTAATGTTACGGTGCTTTTGTATAACAAAGCTTTAGCCGAGGAAGCCGGGTATGAAAACAGAAAAATAGAAACCTTAGAGGATGTGATGAAGGTAGCCCAGAGTGCAAAGGCTTCCGGCAATTCAGGCTTTATATACAGAGGCGACACCCCCAGCAATATTGTGGTGGACTTTTTGCCCATCCTCCTTTCCTACGGCGGCTGGGTAGTGGATGAGGATAACAACCCCACTGTTGACACTGAGGCTTTTCGAGGTGCCATGGAGTATTACCTACAGTTGATCGAAACAGGAGAGGCTTTGGAAAAGGAGAATATGATCTCTGCCATTTCCAATAACACAGGTGCGCTGGGAATAGCCTGGCCCGGATGGTATACTCCTGCAGAGGATTCTTCTGCAGACTACTGCGCCCTTTCCGGACGTATAGATGATAACAGCACAGCATACAATGCCAATGTATACGGAGTGTGGACCATAGGCATACCGGAAAATTCCCGGCACAAGGAGATGGCGTTGAAGCTTTTGGAATATCTGATGGATCCTGATGTACAAAAGTCCACAGTGGAGTACGGAGGCGTGCCCTGCAGATATTCTTCCCTGGCAGACCCTAAGATATTAAAGGAATTTCCCCAGTATGACGCAGTCAGGACGGCTCTTGAAAGCGGAACATACAGACCCATAATGATGGAATGGCCCGATTTTTATACCATACTCGGTACTTCCATGGATGAAATAATAAAGGGCAAAACCACCTTAGACGACGGACTGGCTGATGCACAAAAGGAACTTGAGGAACTTATGAGTAGCGGACAGGACCAGTAAAATATGATATGACAATGACCAAGGCAAAAAAAGTATTATCCCTAATATGTGTGGTGTGTCTGAGTCTGTCCCTTTTTGCCTGCGCCACAAAGCAGGAGGCAGTCAAAAAAGAAAATGAGGACAGGATCACCATTGGTGTGTCCATATGGAACACCAGGGATCTTTTGGGCAGCAGGACAAAAAGAGTCATTGATGAGACGGCAAAGGCATTGGGAGTGGATGTGATATACTCTGAGCACAAGTACGATCAGAGTATGATGCGTACCTCTGTAAATAAGCTTTGTGCCGCCGGATGTGACGGGATACTTTTTTGCCCCAATGAAGAAAAAAACATGAGGGACGCCATAAGGACCTGCGACAGAGAGGGAGTGTACCTGGCTCAATATTATTCTACTATAGACGCCATGGTCCGACCACACCTCTATAATCTGGGAGTGAATTCCGACAGGTATGTGGGGGCGGTCTACGAGGACGAGATCGCAAACGGATACAATCTGACATACTATCTTTTAAATGACGGAGACAGGCAGATCGGCATAATGTGTGGTATAGGTGATGAGACCACCTTTGAAAAGAGACGTGCCGGCTGCGAGATGGCAATAACCGAGTGGAATACAGCCCATCCTGACGATACGGCACATTTGTCCCAGAGCGTCTATGCCAGATCTTCACCAAAATCCTGCAATGAAGCAGTTGATGAGCTGCTTTTGAAAATGAGGGATATGGATGGTCTGATAGTGGGCAGCGGCAAAGGTACCCAGGTGGTGGGTGCCGCAGGAGCCTTAAGAGACCATAAACTGTCCGACCAGGTGGATCTGGTGGGGACAGGCTTTTTGAATGATATGGAGCGCCAGTTCAAGCGTGACGGTATATTTGCGGAATCAGGGGGCAATATCTGTGATTCCCTCTATGCTTTTTTGCTTTTATACAAAGCCATAAGAGGTGATATGGAGGTGGTCTCCGGACAGGAGCCCTATGAGATTTGCTGTCCCTATGTTTATGTCACATCGCCCGAGGAATATCGTGAATATGAGACCTACTATTTAAAATCCATGCCCTATTCCAGTGAGGAGATCGTAGATCTGGCAACATACAGCCCTAAGGAGCTTAATGAGGCGGCGGATATACTTTCCGTCAGGGACGTAAAGACCAGACATTAGAAAAGGTTATTGAAAGGAAGAAACCATGCAGCAGTCTATGGAAAAAATAATGGAAAAGGCTGAGGTGCTTATTGAGGCGCTGCCCTATATACAGAGATTTAACAGAAAGATAATAGTGGTAAAATACGGCGGGTCAGCCATGCTTGACGAGACCTTAAAAGCCCAGGTGATCCAGGATGTGACTCTTTTAAAGCTGGTGGGCTTCAAGCCCATTATCGTCCATGGCGGAGGCAAGGATATAAGCCGTTGGGTGGAGCTTTCAGGAAAGACCCCTGAGTTTATAGGGGGACTGAGGGTCACGGATGGGGAGACAATGGAGATCGCTGAGATGGTTTTAAACCGTGTCAACAAATCCCTGGTATCTCTGGTGTCAAAGCTCGGAGTGCTGTCTGTGGGTATTTCCGGCAAGGACGGAGAGCTTTTGCATGTGGATAAAAAGACCTATGAGGGACAGGATTTAGGCTTTGTGGGTGAGGTGAAATGTGTCAACCCCAAGATACTTTATGACCTTTTGGAAAAGGACTTTTTGCCCATAGTTTGTCCCATAGGAGTGGATGATGATTTTAACACCTATAATATAAATGCGGATGATGCCGCCTGCGCCATAGCTGAGGCGGTACAGGCGGAAAAGCTGGCATTTTTGTCAGATATAGAGGGAGTATACAAAGACCCGGATGATCCAAAGACCCTGATATCCGAACTTACGGTTTCGGATGCGAAAGCCCTTATGGAGAGCGGATATATAGGAGGCGGGATGCTGCCGAAGCTTAATTC
>CAMOZG010000097.1 GCA_946630825.1 uncultured Lachnospiraceae bacterium | reverse complement strand
TGTGTATGGATTGTTTCCCGCAGAGTCAGCGGAACGTTCCGAATACACTGCGTACAGCCGTTAGGCAGACGACTTTAGGAGTATGCCTTACGGATGTTCGCCGGGATGAGGTAGAGTGGAGTCTGACCAAGGGAAATAACCATACACGCCCGGTGTCACGGACAAAATACATAGTAGGAAATAACTTTATGATCCTGGATTGTCATGATTTAAAAGTTGAATTCGGGGACGAGGTACTTTTTGACCACGTCTCCTTTCTTATAAGAGAGCAGGAGCACGTAGCCCTGGTGGGACCCAACGGCTGCGGAAAATCCACCCTGCTTTCTGTTATAGTGGGAGAGCAGCCTGCCGCAGAAGGCACCGTAACCAAAAGCTCCGACACTTCCGTGGGATATCTGCGCCAGTATCAGGCAGATTTGGGTCATGCCGGTATTCATGACCATGTGCTCCATGCCAGAGAGGATATTCTTGAAAGGGAAGAGGAACTGAAGACCCTGGAGAAGTCCTTTGGCAAATTAGAGGGTGAGGCACTGAATTCCGCTATGGACCGGTATCACAGCAGGATGCATGAGTTTGACCTGATGGGTGGTCATTCATACAGATCTGAAGTGGTGGGTGTGCTTAAGGGCTTGGGCTTTATGGAGTCCGATTTCGATAAGCCTGTGGATTCCCTTTCGGGGGGAGAAAAGACCAGGGTGAACTTGGCAAGGCTTCTTATCACAAAGCCGGATCTTTTGCTTTTGGACGAGCCCATAAACCATCTGGACATGAAGTCCATAGAGTGGCTGGAGGGTTATCTGTCGGATTATAAGGGGGCGGTACTGATCGTTGCCCACGACAGGTATTTTCTGGACAGGGTGGCAGATACGGTGGTGGATCTAAGCTATCACATGGGACGTGTGTACAAGGGCAACTACACCGAGTATATCAGACAGCGGGACGAGTGGCTTTTGACCATGCAGCGGGAATATGAAAACCAGCAAAGGTATATAGCCCATGAGGAGGCGGTCATAAAAAAGCTGCGGCAGTTTAACCGGGAGAAATCCATTAAAAGGGCTGAAAGCCGTATAAAGCGATTGGACAAGCTTAAAAGGGTGGATATGATCCACGGTGATGATACGGATATGCACCTTTCCTTGTCGCCGGCAGTGACCAGCGGAAAGGATGTGCTTGAGGTCAGGGATCTTAAAAAGACCTATGGGGATCGGACTCTTTTTGAGAGACTGGACTTTGATATCCACAGGGGAGAGCATGTGGCAATAATCGGTGAAAACGGCACCGGAAAAACCACTATTTTAAAGATCATAAATGACAAGATCACTGCGGATTCGGGAAAGCTTCGGCTGGGCGCCAATGTAAAGATGGCTTACTACGACCAGGAACAGCAGCAGTTGGACGACAATAAGACCCTGTATGACGAAGTTTCGGATGCCTATCCTGATATGACGGAGACGGAAGTCAGGAATGTGCTGGCGGCTTTTTTATTTACCGATGATGAGGTCTTTATGCCCATATCCACCTTATCGGGAGGAGAAAGAGGCAGGGTCTCTCTTGCAAAGCTTATGCTTTCAAAAGCCAATTTTTTGATCCTGGACGAGCCTACCAACCATCTGGATATGGAGTCAAAGGAGATATTGGAGGGTGCCATAAACTCCTATGAGGGCACGGTGCTTTATGTATCCCACGACAGATATTTTATAAATCAGACCGCAGAGCGGATATTGGAGCTTCGGGATGAGGGGCTCTACGATTACCGGGGAGATTATGATTACTATTTGTCAAAGAGGGATGAACCTGTGTATAATAATGGACATGGGGGCGCATCCCTTGATGGGATTTTTTCGGAAAGCAGACCCGGGGAGATGGAAAATGTGCCGGCAGGCGGCGACAGATCCTCAGACAGTGCATCTTCCGGCAGGGAGGAATACGAGAGACAAAAGCGGCTGGCAGCCTTGGAGAAAAAAAGACAGCGTGCCATAGAAGCCGTTGAAGAGGAAATAGAGGCTTTGGAACAGGAGATAAGTCAGATAGATGAGCAGTTTTTAGATCCTGTGATCCAGAAAAATTCCGCCAAGCTTAATGAACTTACGGCACTTCAAAATGAGAAAAAAGCCCTTTTGGATGAGAAATACCAAAGGTGGGATGAGCTAAACGAAGATGTGGCAGAGTGACCTGCTTTGTTTGACAGTATTTAAAATAAAGACTAAACTATTACCTTAGGAGATGAGGTTATGGATAGAGAGATATCACCTGCGGTGATCAAACGTATGCCAAGATACTACAGGTATTTAGGAGACCTGGTGGAGGCAAAGGTGGAAAGAATTTCCTCCAATGAGCTTTCGGAACAGATGCATGTAACAGCGTCACAGATAAGGCAGGATCTGTCCCATTTCGGCGGCTTCGGACAGCAGGGCTACGGCTACAATGTAAAAAACCTCCATGATGAGATTGGCCGTATACTGGGGCTTAACGAGATGCACAATGTGATCATCATTGGCGCCGGAAATATGGGTACAGCCATTGCAAACTATGTGAGGTTTGAAGATCTCTCCTTTAAGGTTACGGGGATCTTTGATGTATCAAAAGAAAAGATCGGCAAGGACATCTGCGGCAAAAAGGTCATGTCCATGGAAAGCCTGGGGGATTTTCTCAGTAAAAACCATGTGGACATAGCAGCCCTGACTCTGCCTCGGGATAACGCGGTGACGGTGGCGGATGAGATAATATCCATGGGTATTAAGGCTATCTGGAATTTTGCCCATGTGGATCTTACAGTGCCCGGGGATGTGGTGGTTCAAAATGTTCATCTGTCGGATTCCCTGATGCAGTTATCCTTTAAGATTTCTTAGGTGCGACCATATGAAAGAAAAGAACTATGATGAAGCGATAAAACAATGTAAGATACCCACCCTGGTCCTGGATCAGAAATGGCACAGGCTTTTTGCCATATCGGGAAAGCCTGAGGATGTAAAGACCATAGAAAAGGAGGAAAAGGAGATCCTCCTTAGGCAGGCTCATCTTTCTACAGAGCTTAAAAATTTAAAAAAGATCAAAGCTGATCTTATGAAGAGCATAGTGGATAATATGGAGGGCAAGGACGAGGACAAGGCAACTGAAGCCCAGAGAACCAAGATCGAGCAGGACAAGAGGCTTATTGACGAGACCAATGAAAAGATCGAAGCTGATGAGGATATGCTCATGGAGATACCAAAGGAGCTTCAGACTGTAAACCGCACCCTGATGCTTGCCACCATGAATTTTTGTTATAACAAGCTTCGTACCAATTCCCATGAGATAAGCGAGATCTCCGACTGGATCACCAATTTCAGGGTGGAACTTAAAAAGAATATAATAAAAAAGCAGAATAGAGAGATCAATAACCGGGAGATATATTCCTACATGCACGATATATTCGGCCCGGAGGTAATGGATCTTTTTGATGTGAAAAACGAAGAGAGCTTTTCCGAGGAGGAGGCTGTGGTGGCAAAGCCTGAGGGAATGGTGAAAGCTGCCGCCGACGAAAAGGAAGCAAATAAAGACAGACAGCAGAACTTTGACGTGAAAAATGATTAGGGCAGGTAAGTGTGATGGAACATATGAGGGTATATGCCAGAGTTGATCTGGATGCCATAATTCACAATATAGACCGGATGAAAAAGAAAATAGCGGATGACACAAAGATCGCAGTGGTCATAAAGGCTGACGGATACGGTCACGGCAGTCTGCCCATTGCCATGGAACTTTCCGATATCCCTTATATCTGGGGCTTTTGTGTAGCCACCTGTGAGGAGGCATTGGAGCTTCGGGTACACGGCATTAAAAAGCCCATTCTCATATTGGGTTATTCCTTTGCGGAGGATTATGATGCTCTGATAAAAAATGACATCAGACCCACCGTATTTACCTATGAGATGGCAAAGGATTTTTCGGATGCGGCAGTGAGACTTAAAAAGGATGTCCATGTGCATATCAAAATAGATACCGGCATGGGACGTATCGGTTTCAGACCTGATGAAAGCTCTGCGGAGATCATAAGCGATATTTTCAAGCTTCCGGGACTTTTGCCTGAGGGTATATTTACCCATTTTGCCAAGGCGGACGAAAAGGATCTGTCTGCCACGGAGATACAGTATGAGCGCTTTAATTCCATGATAGAAATGTGTAAGAGCAAGGGAGTGGATTTTTCGCTCCATCACTGCTCCAACAGCGCCGGTATACTGGCATATTCCAAGGGCAACATGGATATGGTCAGGGCTGGCATAACCACCTACGGACTCTGGCCCTCGGATGAGGTGAGCCATGACATGGATCTAAAGCCTGCGCTTTCCCTTTATTCCCATGTGGTATATGTAAAGGATGTAAATGAGGGTCAGGCAATAAGCTACGGCGGGACCTTTGTGGTAAAAGAGCCCATGAAGATAGCCACTGTACCTGTGGGCTATGCCGACGGCTACAGCAGAGGACTTTCCGGAAAGGGCTATGTGCTGATCCACGGACAAAAGGCACCTATTTTGGGAAGAGTCTGCATGGATCAGTTTATGGTGGATGTATCCCACATACCTGATGTGAAGGTAAGGGATGAGGTGGTGCTGATAGGCTCCCCTACAGATGAGGCAGAAGCTGCCCTCTGTGATGGTATCACCATGGAGGAGTTGGGAGAGCTTTCCGGCAGATTTAATTATGAGTTTGTCTGTGACCTGGGAATGAGGATACCCCGGATATATATAAGGGACGGGGAGCCCTCAATGGAAAAGACATATTCATCTGTGGACAGAAAACTATAGTAAAAAGGAGATTAAAATGGACACTGTTCCGTTATGTGGCATTATAGCCATAGTATTTTTGGTTTTTGTACAGACTATTATCAGTATTTTTTATTTTTCCATGGAGGAGCTGACGGATTTCGACTTTAAGGAGGAGGAACCCGGCAGATCCGTATATGACAAGTTTCATGACAGCCCCCTTCTCCTTAGAAGGACCTTCTGGAGCGGAAGCGGGATCTGTATGTCTGTTTTCGGGATCATTGTTTTTTCACTTTTGGGATCCTTAAATATCTTTTCAGAACCCCTGTATAAGGGGCTGTTTTTGGCGGCGGGACTAATACTTGCTTTGATACTTTATCTTGCCATCAGTATATACACCCCATATCATCTGTCGGACAAGCAGCCCAAGAAAACTTTTCTAAGGCTGTATCGCCTGTTTTTCATCATTGACAGGATACTTTTTCTCATATCCTTTCTGGCAAATTTTATATCGGAGGGTCTGTCCATGCTCTTTGGCTACGATCCCAGATCCGTGACGGAGGATGTGACGGAGGAGGACGTGATATCCATGGTGGCAGAGGGACAGGAGCAGGGTAATATCTTAGCCTCAGAGGCGGAGATGATACAGAACATCTTTGAATTCGACGAAAAGGACGCCAAGGATATAATGATAAACCGGACCGGTATAATCTCCATTGACGGCAGCACAAGCTTTCACGACACCTTAAAAAGCTTCAATGAAAACAGTGTGTCCCGTATGCCGGTGTATGAGGAGGATCTGGACCATATCGTGGGCATCATCCACATGAAGGAGGTGCTAAAATACAGCGACAGACCGTCATTTTACGACAAAAAGCTGAGCGAGCTTCCCGAGCTTTTGCATCCGGCGGAGTTTGTTCCCGAGACCCACGGCATCAACACCCTTTTTACCCAGATGCAGCTTAAAAAATCCCACATGGTCATAGTGGTGGATGAGTACGGTCAGACCTCGGGGATAGTTACCATGGAGGATATAATCGAGGAGATAGTGGGAAATATTTTGGATGAGCATGACGAGGAGGAGCAGTCCGTCAGAGAGGTGCGCCCGGATACGTTTTTGATGCAGGGCAGCACGGAGCTTGCGGAGGTCTCCGATATCCTTTCCGTGGATCTGTCGGAGCAGGAGTTTGAGACCTTAAACGGCTTTCTGACAGATCAGATAGGACGTGTGCCTGAGGAACATGAGCATTTTTCCGTTATCTGCTTCGGCTACAGGTTTGATGTCCTGGATGTGAAAAACCGCATCATTCAGGATGTCCGGGTGAAAAAATGTGAAGAAAATGAGGAAGATGGAGAGAAATAAGAGTATAATTTTTGACAGTATAGCCAATAAATGATAAAATAATCGGGATAAAAATATGATTGGAGATAGTTATGTCAGGACATTCAAAATTTGCTAACATTAAGCACAAAAAGGAAAAGAATGATGCAGCCAAGGGTAAGATATTTACCATCATTGGCCGCGAGATCGCAGTAGCAGTCAAAGAAGGCGGCCCGGATCCCAACAACAACAGCAGACTCAGGGATGTGATCGCCAAGGCAAAGTCCAATAACGTACCTAACGATACCATTGAAAGAGGTATCAAAAAGGCTGCAGGGGACATGGACAGTGTAAACTACGAGGAGGCTGTTTATGAGGGCTACGGTCCCGGAGGCACAGCCATCATAGTAAAGACACTTACGGATAACAGAAACCGTACCGCAGCCAATGTACGTGCCTGCTTTTCCAAGGGAAACGGCAGCATAGGAGCCCAGGGCTGCGTATCATATATGTTTGATGAAAAAGGTCAGATGATCGTAGACAAGGAGGAATACTCCGGTGACAGTGATGATCTGATGATGATGGCGCTTGATGCGGGAGCGGATGATTTTTCCGAAGAGGAGGACAGCTTCGAGATCCTCACTGCACCATCAGAGTTTTCGGCTGTGCGTGAAGCTCTTGAGAAGGAGGGCATTACTTTTGCATCTGCAGAGGTTACAATGATTCCTCAGAATTATGTATCTGTTACGGATGAGGAGAATGTTAAGCTCATTACCCGTATACTTGATCTTTTGGATGAGGATGATGACGTGCAGGAGGTTTATCACAACGCGGAATTACCTGAAGAGTAAGCTTATTTAACCGGGAGGACAAGGGGGATTTATGAAGAAAAAGATTTTATTTGCTGCAAGTGAGTGTGTACCTTTCGTCAAGACAGGAGGACTGGCTGACGTGGTGGGCGCTCTCCCTAAGGAGTTTTTTAAGGAGGACTGGGACATCAGAGTAGTGCTTCCAAATTACACCTGTATACCTCCCCAGTTTCGTGACAACTTCAGATTTGTAGCTAATTTCAATATGGGCTGCGGTCCCTATATCGGCGAGAAGTATGTGGGCATAATGGAGTATGAATACTTCGGCATTACCTATTACTTTATAGATAACTTAGAGTATTTTGAATGCTTCTATCCCTATGGTGAGACCAGATATGATATGGAAAAGTTCACCTTCTTTGACAAGGCGGTGCTTTCCATGCTTCCGGTAATAGATTTCAAGCCGGATCTGATCCACTGTCATGACTGGCAGACAGGACTTATTCCTGTTTACCTTAAGACAGAATTCCAGGCAAATCCTTTCTTCTGGGGCATTAAGTCCATTATGACCATTCACAACCTGAAATTCCAGGGGGTGTGGGATGTAAAGACTCTCCAGGGACTTTCGGGACTGCCCATGGATCTTTTCACTCCCGATAAGCTGGAATGCAATAAGACCGGTAATATGTTAAAAGGCGGACTGGTGTATGCGGATTATATAACCACCGTATCCCCCACCTACGCTGACGAGATCCAGACTCCCTACTACGGTGAGGGACTGGACGGTTTGCTGGGATCCAGGCATTTTGACATGCAGGGTATCTTAAACGGTATAGATTATATCACCTATGATCCCCAGACGGATATGAGTGTATATAAGCAGTACGGCATCAATAATTTCCGTCAGAATAAAAAGACCAATAAGGTCAGACTCCAGGAGGATCTGGATCTGGCAGTTGATCCCAAGAAGTACATGATAGGTCTGGTCAGCCGTCTTACAGATCAAAAAGGACTGGATCTGATAAATTACTGCATGGAGGGTATCGTGGATGACAATACCCAGCTTGTGGTCATAGGAACCGGCGAGAGCCGCTATGAGAATATGTTCAGACATTATGCCTGGAAGTATCCCGACAGGGTCTCCGCCAATATCTGCTATTCGGATGATCTGGCAAGAAAGCTTTATGCTGCATCTGATGCATTTTTGGTTCCTTCCAGATTTGAGCCCTGCGGACTGACACAGATGATATCCTTCAGATACGGTTCAGTTCCTATTGTCAGGGAGACCGGAGGACTTAAGGACACCGTCATCCCCTTCAATGAATATGAGAATGTGGGAGACGGATTCTCATTCTCCAACTACAACGGAGATGAGCTTTTAAATACCATCAACTATTCCAAGTACATTTATTTCGTGCTTCGTACCAAGTGGAACAAGATGGTAGAACGTGGCATGCAAAAGGACTATTCATGGTCCGCATCCAAGTTCAAATATGAGGGACTTTACAAGTACCTTATAGGAGACGAGACTTAGAGTAGTAAAGTAGGTAGTATCTATGGCAGCAAGTAAGTCTGCAAAGAATAACAGGAAAAAAAATAATACAAAAAGCACTGGGACGAGCCGGAGGAAGACCTCCGGCTCGTCAAGTGCGAAAAAAAGAGCGGATATTTCATCCTCCCCCCGTATGGATCTTGAGATCCTTTTATGGATATCCCTGCTGGTTTCCATACTTCTTTGTATCGGAAATTTTGGATTCGGAGGCAGCTTCGGTGATATGATCTGCCGCTTCTTTTTTGGCTTGTTTGGTGTGTTGGCATATGTCTTTCCTTTTATGATACTTGCCGGCACATTTTTTATGGTTTCCAATCTGAAAAACACCATTGCCCATACCAAGCTTTTGGCGTCACTGGTTTTTGTGCTGTTTTTGCTTACCTTCATTGAACTTTTTGTACACAGGGCAAATGCCATAGGACCCATAGCGGCATTCCATTTAGGCTATGATGACAAGTTGGGCGGCGGTCTTTTAGGCGGTGCGATCTCACTGGTTTTAGTAAAGGGCTTCGGGATCGTGGGAGCCTTTGTGATAGATATAATCTT
>CAMOZG010000096.1 GCA_946630825.1 uncultured Lachnospiraceae bacterium | reverse complement strand
AGGAGACGTAAGATGGAAAAGACAATGGAAAAGATAGTTAATCTGGCAAAGGCGCGGGGCTTTGTGTATCCCGGATCCGAGATATACGGCGGCCTGGCTAATACCTGGGACTACGGTAATTTGGGTGTGGAGCTTAAAAACAATGTAAAGCGTGCCTGGTGGAAGAAATTTATCCAGGAGAGTCCCTACAATGTAGGTGTGGACTGTGCTATTTTGATGAATCCCCAGACCTGGGTGGCTTCCGGTCATGTGGGAGGCTTTTCGGATCCCCTTATGGACTGCCGTGAGTGCCATGAGAGATTTAGGGCGGATCAGGTCATTGAGGGCTTTGCCGAAGAAAAGGGTCTGACCCTTGAAAAGCCCATAGATGCTTTTTCAAAAGAGGAGATGGAAAGCTACATAGAGGAAAACAAGATCCCCTGCCCCAGCTGCGGCAAGCACAACTGGACGGAGCTCAGGGAGTTTAACCTTATGTTCAAGACCTTCCAGGGAGTGACGGAGGATGCCAAAAATACAGTTTATTTAAGACCTGAGACTGCCCAGGGTATATTTGTCAATTTCAAGAATGTCCAGAGGACATCAAGGAAAAAGATCCCCTTTGGCATAGGTCAGATCGGAAAGTCCTTCCGTAACGAGATCACCCCCGGAAACTTCACCTTCAGGACCCGTGAGTTTGAGCAGATGGAGCTGGAATTTTTCTGTGAGCCCGGTACGGATCTTGAGTGGTTTGATTACTGGAGAGGCTTCTGCCGCGACTGGCTCATGTCTCTTGGCATTAAGGAAGAGGAAATGAGACTCAGGGATCACGATCCGGCAGAGCTGGCATTTTATTCCAAGGCTACCACGGATATTGAATTTTTATTCCCCTTCGGATGGGGTGAGCTTTGGGGTATTGCCGATCGTACAGACTACGATCTTACCTGCCATCAGAATACCTCCGGTCAGGATATGTCATACTTTGATGACGGCAAAAATGAAAAATACATACCCTATGTTATTGAGCCTTCACTGGGTGCTGACCGTGTGGTTTTGGCATTTTTATGTGCAGCCTATGATGAGGAAAATATAGGCACAGAGGATGCAGTTGATATGCGTACCGTGCTTCACTTCCATCCGGCACTGGCTCCCGTAAAGATCGGGGTGCTGCCTTTATCCAAGAAGCTGAATGAGAGAGCTGAAAAGGTATTTTCCCGGCTTTCAGCCAGATGGAACTGTGAGTTTGATGACAGGGGAAATATAGGAAAGAGATACCGCAGACAGGACGAGATAGGCACACCCTTCTGTGTGACCTATGATTTTGATTCCGAGAATGATAATGCTGTTACTGTTCGTGACAGGGATACCATGGAGCAGGAGCGGATAGCAATAGACGAGCTTATACCTTATTTTGACAATAAGCTTCAGTGGTGATCGCAGAGATTTTCAGGAGGTTTTTATGCATACATTTCAACCTTACCCAATAGATACGGTAGAGATAAATCCATTTGAACTGGTGGGCAAACGTTGGGGAGCCATTACTGCGGAAATGGATGGAAAAGCCAATGCCATGACGGTGAGCTGGGGTGGCATGGGATGCCTGTGGAATAAGAATGTGGCAACGGTATATGTGAGGGAATCACGATATACGAAAGAATTTTTGGATGGCAGTGATATATTTTCCATCACATTTTTTGATGAAAAATATAAAAGCTCCTTAAAGTATCTGGGAGCTGTATCGGGACGTGATGAGGACAAGATAAAAAATGCCAGACTTCACGTCAATCATCATCACGGGATACCCTTTTTGGACGAGGGAAATTTCGTACTTATATTAAGAAAGATAGCTTCTCTTCCCATGGATGAGACGGTCTACTACGACCCCAATATCCGGAAGAATTTCTATGCCGACGGAGACATGCACACCCAATACATAGGAGAGGTGCTGGAACTTCTGGCGAGATGATATTGCGGGACGCCGCGAAACTACGTTTTGCGTCCAAAGGGTCCCCGCAAAACGAAGTTTTGTGGGGAAGAGGAGCCGTGACGGAGCGGGACGCACCATGCCATTTATGGCATGGTGCAAAGAGCGAAGTCCACGGCGACGAGAGTGGGATATGCGGTCGCGGGCGAGTTTAGTTTACACTAAAATTCGCACGAGGAAAGTCCGGGCTTCATAGGGCAGGATGCCGGATAACGTCCGGCGGAGGTGACTCCAGGGAAAGTGCAACAGAAATTAAACAGCCGCTTATGCGGTAACGGTGAAATGGCGAGGTAAGAGCTCACCGCTCCTGTGGTAACACAGGGGGTCAGTGTAAACCCCATCCGAAGCAAGACCAGACAAAAGCTATGCAGTTGCCCGCTGCGCTTTGGGTAGGTCGCTTGAGCACCCGGTGACGGAGTGCCTAGATAGATGGCCGCACACGACAGAACCCGGCTTACAGTCCCACTCTTTTTTCTATAGCCTTACACGAGGGCGGATCAGATACATGATGTTACCTTCGTGCACATATAAAGATTAGGAGGTATATCATGGATATCAAGTTTATCAAAAGAGATGTACTCAAGGAAAAGCCCTCTGACGAGAATAACCTGGGCTTTGGAAAGTATATGACAGACTACATGTTTGTCATGGATTGGACCAAGGGACAGGGATGGCATGACGCCAGGATAGAGCCCAATGCCCCCATAGCTTTGGATCCTGCCTGCGTCACACTGCACTATGCCCAGGAAACCTTTGAGGGCATGAAAGCATATCGCACCGAGGACGGCAGGATACTTTTGTTCAGACCCGAGATGAATGCCCGCCGTATGATCAACTCAAATGCCAGACTCTGCATGCCTGCATTTCCCGAGGAGGATTTCATAGAGGCGGTAAAGGAAATAGTAAGGGTGGAAAAGGACTGGATACCCCATAGCAAGGACACCTCACTTTACATCAGACCCTTCATGTTTTCTGATGAGGCAGCACTGGGAGTACATATGGCAAGCTCCTACAAATTCATCATCATCTGCTGCCCAGTGGGAGCCTATTATCCTACAGGACTTGATCCCGTAAAGATAATGGTGGAGGATGAACTTGTACGTGCGGTAAAGGGCGGCACCGGATTTACAAAGTGCGGCGGCAACTATGCAGGCTCCATCTTAGGTCAGGTAAAGGCAGAAAAAGAGGGATATACCCAGGTGCTTTGGCTGGATGGTGAGAACCGCAAGTACGTGGAGGAAGTCGGCACCATGAATATCATGTTTATGATAGACGGTGAGATCATCACCGCTCCCATAAGCGAGGGCACAGTGCTTCCCGGAGTTACCAGGGATTCCATGATCCATCTCCTTAGAGATTGGGGATACACCGTAAAAGAAGAGAGGCTTTCCGTAGACGATCTGATGAAGGCAGGCCATGACGGCTCACTTCAGGAGGTATTTGGAACCGGTACGGCAGCAGTCATCTCACCGGTGGGAGAGCTTAAGTACAAGGATGATGTAGTGGTTATCAACGACATGAAGACCGGGGAGCTGACCCAGAGGCTTTATGATACACTTACAGGCATCCAGTGGGGACGTATAGAGGATAAGTTTGGCTGGACGGTAGAGGTATAACAGACATTGTCATACGAATTTATGGGTGTGTATAAAAGGATACCGGTCCTTTTGGCCACTCAGCCGGTGTATGCCGGATATGTGGCTTCGGATGTGATCAGAAGAGGGGTACCCGCAGATGATGTGAGGGTGACTCCCTTTGGCGTGCGTGTTATGACAGATGACTTAGATCGGGTGTCATCATGCAGGCTCTTCGATCGCATCTATTTTACCATACCCATAAAAAGGGGAGAGCGGCTTACGGCAGAAAATGCCTGCGATACCATAGCCGGCTCCATGCTTAAGCGTATATTGGATTCATATCTTGAAGGAGAGCGCCCCATACCCTGCCGCATCAGGGTGGAACTTCCGGTCACAGGAAATAATAAGGCAAAGGACAGGCTTCGGGACGATATTACCCGTCTTACCGGAGTTTTTTCCGAGGCTCTCTTACAGGTGCTTCCAATGGACATAGTGCCCCAGACGGCGGACTATGAGTGTGAGCTGTACTTTCCGGGGAGACCGGACGGCAGCTTTGGCATGTATTTGTGGATGGCTGCCATGAAGGATGACAGGTTTTCTTATCGAAAAAAGGTGGCGTCCACCTCCATGTCTCCGGTGCGGGCGGCAGTTATGATGGAGATGCTCCATCCCTATTTTATAGAGGATGATAATATACTCGATCCCTTTTGCGGTATCGGCACACTTCTCATTGAACGTCTGAAAAAATCCGGGGCAGGCAATGCCTTCGGGGTGGACATTTCAGCGCAGCTTGTAAGCTCTGCCCGGGAAAATTCCAAAGGATCCGGCGAGCATATTCATTTTATCCAAAGAGATTTTTTTGATTTTACATATGACGGCATCATAGATGAGATAATCACGGAACTTCCGGATCTATACCATCGAAATGAAGCGAATAAAATAGATTTTTTTGACTCCTTTTTAAAAAAATGTATGGAGATCACCTCCACAGGGGCACAGTTTTTCGTTCTTACCGGGGACTGCGATATATTTGCATCAAGAATAAAAAAATTCAGCAGTTTAAAACCGGCGGAGCGGATATCCTTCGGTGCCAAGCGTGAGGTTTTTATTATCAGGCGCGTATGATATACAAGGATTCTTTTAAAATTGACAAACCGGCACTTGAAGAGATGCAGGGCGCATTTTTCAAGTGTACACATACATATGGATACTGTCTGGATCAGGACGCGGTACGCATCACCGGCTTCTGGGGCGGCGACAGGGCGGATGACTATTTCGCGGGATACGTGACCCCGGAAATGGAAATGGGGATGATCGCGGCTCTTAAGGCAGGCACCTATGAGGATGTGGTCAGGATGGATACCGGGCAGCCCGAGGTTTTGATGGGCGGCATATCCATAAGGAATTCTGCGGGTCATCTTCAGGGAGTCATGGTGATATTGGGGGCAGTGTCGGCTGTGGAGGCAGACTTTGTGCCCACCACGGTATCGGAGGAGGACTACGAGTCTGCCCTTGAAATGGCGGCAGTCCTGTTATCCCGTTACTACATGAGAAAAAATGAGGGGGACACCCTGGCTGAAAAGCTTTTGCAGGAAAAGGAGAGCAGCCAGAATTTAGAATCCCTTTTGAAAAAAAGCGAGCTTATCACCGGCGTCTTAAAGAGGATGGAATCGGATGATGATTTTCCAAAGGTCTCCGAGGCAATTCTTTCTGATGCGGGGGAGTATCTGGGGGTGTCAAATGCCTTTCTTTTAAGGCTTTCCCCGGATGAAAAAGTTGTTGATATGATAAGCGAATGGGCGGGGGAAGACCACCTTATGCCGGGATTTTTGCATATGGACAGAGACAGGCTTCCCTTCTTTTCCGGGCGACCCTATACCGTTTCCTCGGATGCAGTGCTGCCGGAGGATTTCAAGGTATTTTTTGAAGAATATGATATTACCGCAGGGGTGTTTTTGCCACTGTTTGTATCGGACAGACTGGGGATGTATATCTGCTTTGTGACAAGGGGAGAAAACAGGCTCTGGTCAAAGGATGATATGGTCATCATCAATGATATCAAGCGTATCATGCAGACCATACTTACAAAGAGGATCACAAAAAATTCCCTGGCAGGCTCCTATGCGGTGCTGGATGCAATTCTGGAAAATACAGGCTGCGGTGTGTGCGTGAAAAACGATTCCACCGGTGAACTTTTATACACCAATGAGTTTTTCTCCGGGATGTTTAAGGAAAAGCAGGATCTGGAGGAATTTGGCAGGTACATCACAAGCCATGATGTGGCAGACCGGACAGAGTATTTCCTCATGTATGCCAATATAAGATGCCAGCTTACCTGTGTGCCCATAAAGTGGGTGGATGGCAGACCGGCTACACTTTGCACCCTTTATGATGTGACAGCCCTTTACGATTATCAGAAAAAGCTGGAGGAACAGTCCCTTACAGACGGCCTTACAGGACTGAAAAACAGGGCTTGTTTTGAATCGGAGATAAGGGATTACATCAGGGATTCGGTGAGAGCCGCACAGGACGGTTATCTTTTATATATAGACTTAGACGATTTTAAGGATATAAATGACAGCTTGGGACACAGCACGGGAGATGAGATCTTAGGGCAGGTGGCGGACTCCCTGTCTCTCATAGTTAAAAACAGGGGAGCCGTATACCGTATGGGGGGAGACGAATACGCAGTGATAATCCCCCACCAGACCGCAGATCCCATGGGCCTAATCGAAAGCATATCCCGCAGGTTTTTAAGGGAGTTTTCTCCTTCCGGTGGCAGATGTTACTGCGGAGCATCCATAGCGGTGGTCAGATTCCCTTCCGACGGGACCAGAGTGGACACCCTGATGCAGAAAGCGGATATCACCATGTGGTCTGCCAAAAGCGCAGGAAAGGGACGGGTAGAGCACTACAGTCAGGGTGATGATGTGCGAACCGTACGCAGACTCTCCATGGAACAGCGGATAAAAAAGGATGTGGGAAATGACTGCAGCGGCTTTTACGTCTGCCTGGCACCCTTAATGGGGACCTTGGGAGACAGACGGGGCTGTGTAGGTGCAAAGGCATCTCTTAAGTGGAAGACTGAGGAACTTGGCGAGGTGGAGCCGGAGGAGTTTATGCCGCTGGCGGAGTATTTGGGACTTGCCCTGCCTATAGAAAAATTCCTTTTCAAAAAAGCCTGCGCCATGCTGAAATACTGGAATGACTTTGGGAATCCGGGCTACAGACTTGAGGTGGATCTGTCGGTAAACCAGCTTTTACGAAGTGATATAGAAGAGATAATGGATGAGACGATAGAGTCCTCGGGGGCGGATCCAAAGCATATCACCATCAATTTCCGGGAGTGGGGGACATCCTACTATGAGACCAGACTTAAGCGTGCAATGGAGCGGATATCAAAGCTTGGGGTAAAGCCTGTGATAAAGGAAGATACAAGCGAAGGTGAGCAGGAAAGTTATATGATGCCGGAGGATTTTGAAAACATATACGTCAGGAGATAGCCATGAGTGATCAAAAAAAGTTTTGTTATATGTGCCACAGGCCGGAGGGAGAGGAGACAGGTAAGCTGATCCAGATCGCACCGGAGCTTTTTGTATGCCCCGGATGTATGCAAAAGACCTTTGATGCCATGGGACTTTTTGCGGGAGCAAATAAGAGCGGCACAACCAATAGCACAAAGACTTCCGGGGAGACAAAAGAAAAGCCCTTGGAGGGAAGTGTGGAGGGGGCAGAAACTGAAGAGGCTCCCAAAAACAACAATGCCTTTGATTTTTCCAAGATACCGGGATTGCAGTTTATCAATTTAAGCGACCTTCCCAATTTTGCCAGCATGGGCTTCCCCGGCTTTGGTCAGGTAAATAATCCCAAAAAGAAAAAGGGGAAAAAAGCCAAGGAGGCAAAGGAGGGGGAGGAGAGCTTCCCTGTTATAGATATTACAAATATCCCCCCGCCCCATGAGATCAAGGCTCTTTTGGATGAGCATGTGGTGGGACAGGAGCACGCGAAAAAAGTAATGTCGGTGGCGGTGTACAATCACTACAAGAGGGTCATTGACAGGGAAAATATGCTTGAATCCAACGAAGACGGTGTGGAGATAGAAAAATCCAACATGTTGATGATAGGACCAACCGGAAGCGGAAAGACCTACATGGTAAAGACCATAGCCAGACTTTTGGATGTGCCCCTTGCAATCACTGATGCCACCTCCCTTACGGAGGCAGGCTACATAGGCGACGATATCGAGTCGGTGGTGTCCAAGCTTTTAGCCGCAGCGGACAATGATGTGGAAAAAGCCGAGAGGGGAATAATCTTCATAGATGAGATAGACAAGCTGGCGAAAAAGAGGAATACCAACCAAAGAGACGTGAGCGGAGAGTCCGTGCAGCAGGGTATGCTGAAGCTTTTAGAGGGAGCTGAGGTGGAGGTGCCTGTGGGGGCATCAAGTAAAAATGCCATGGTGCCCATGACCATAGTGGACACTTCCAATATCCTCTTTATCTGCGGCGGTGCATTCCCGGATCTTGAGGATGTGATAAAGGAGAGGCTGAACAAATCCTCCTCCATGGGATTTGTGGCAGATCTTAAAGACAAATACGACAAGGACGACAATATCCTGGGGAAAGTGATCCCGGAGGATCTGAGAAAATTTGGCATGATCCCTGAGTTTATCGGCAGACTGCCGGTGATATTTGCATTGGAAAAGCTTACGGAGGATATGTTTGTAAGGATCCTTACCGAGCCTAAAAATGCCATTGTAAAGCAGTATAAAAAGCTTCTCATGTTTGACGAGGTGGATCTGCAGTTTGAGGAAGATGCGCTTTTGGCAATAGCAAAGGCAGCCCGGGAAAGGGAGCTGGGAGCCAGAGCCTTAAGATCCATTATTGAAGAATTTATGTTGGATATCATGTATGAGATCCCCAAGGATGACAACATAGGCACGGTGATCATAACCAAGGACTATGTGGAGAAAAAGGGAGGACCCAGGATCATCCCCAGGGACGGCACGGTGGCAATTCCCCAGAAGCGCTCTGAAATGAGGTCATAGGTGCAGATTTTTTCTATAGAGGATAAAAAGAGTTTTATGACCCTGCTTTTGACAAAGGACAGTTTTGACAAGCTGCTTTTGTCCGAGGCAAGGATAGAGGGCAGGGGGCATATGGTCATTACCGGCAGGCCGGCACCGGGGTTTTTCTCCGGGGAGGAGATGGATAAGGCGGATCCCTCGGGGCTTTTGCCATACGGGTTGTACAGGGATACGGTCTTTTCCTTTATCAAAGGGGATCATACTCCCTCAGGACTTATGATTCAGCTTGTTTTGCCGAGAACCGAGACGGAGAGGATAATGGAGACCTTCGGCAGCAGTATTCCACCGGGGGATGTGGGGTCACTTAGTCTGATTGTCCGATTTAAGGAAGGAGAGCTTACCTTAGGTACAGGCACTTCCATATCAGGGTTTTATACGGAGCATCTTTTGGAGCAGGGGCTGGAGGATTACACAGTCTCGCTTTTAAAAAGGTGTGGGATATCATTTGAGAAAA
>CAMOZG010000095.1 GCA_946630825.1 uncultured Lachnospiraceae bacterium | reverse complement strand
CTGCGATCATCATAGCGCTGTTGGCAGGTATGCAGTTGGCATATAAAGAATACGAAGGCACTATAATGCTGCCTTTTAACCCGGATATATGCCTGATCGGAATGTTTTATGTGGCGTGCGGAGTCGCCTATCGTGCGCTCAATGCAAAAATAAACACTGTGATCAAAACCTTACTTTTCTTTTTGTCGGTTGTGATGTGGATCGTCTCTGTTATGAATGATGGCATGAGCATGGCAATACGCTATTATCCGGGATTATTTTTTGACAGACCCATACTTCCCTACTGTATCTTGGGCGCAGTCGGGGGAGTTATCACTATGATATACTTTGGGCGTTTTCTATCCCGCGCGGGAGTCGTTGCGGCTGTTCTGTCATGGTATGGAAGAAATTCCCTGCATATCCTTTGCGTTGCCAATATAATCACTGTTTCACTTTTTTCTTATAATTTTAAAGCCTATTCGACTTTGCCGGTTTTACTGAAATTTGGCATACAACTGACTATCGTCTCTGTAGTATCACTTATCTGGGAGAGGCTGGCTTTTCGTAAAGGAACTCCTCGGAAAGCGTAAGATCTAAGTCCTTTGCCAGATGCCTGAAATCATCAGGCTGTACGGTCTGCGCTTTTTGGGGTGTCATGGACAAAACCTTTACCAGGATCTCTGCTGATTTTTCTACCAAATGCATGAGACCAAAGGTCGCATCAAAATCTACCCCGGCTGCAAACAAGCCGTGGTGAGCCCAGATGGCAAGATCGTATTTTTCCATAACTTTGGAGGTGGCTATGGCGATCTCCCTGCTTCCCGGAACCATCCAGGGTACTACCCCCACACCTTCGGGGAATACCATGGGACATTCTGTAAACATCTCCCACAACTCTCTGGTGAACACCTTTTCATCCAGTGGAAGCACAAAGGTAAGGGCGATCACATTGGCGGGATGAGCGTGATAGACCACACGGTAGTTAGGATCGATCTTCTTTTTTACTTCCAGATTCATAAGATGGGAGGGAAGCTCTGAGGTGGGGCGACCGCCGTCTCTCAAGCCCCAAAGGATCCTGTATTTTGTGCCGGTCTCATCCACTTCAATGATACAGATGTTTGCTTCAGAATCAAGCTGCACGTTTCTGAAATATTTGCCGCTGCCTGTCATCAGAAAAAACTCACCAGAAAGGGCAGGCACTTCCGTACCGATATCCTGCCAGTCCCGGGGCTTGAAATTTTCCTTTATTGATTCGGCTTCTTCGGGTTTGATACGATAGGAGAGGTTGCCGCCGTTCCTTTCGTGCCAGCCCTGATCCCAGCCGTCTGCCGTCATGCGTATAAAGCCCTTTACAAATTCTGCGTCTAAAACTTTCATAAACAACCTCCTGCTATATCATATTAACCTTTCACTATAACGAAAGACCTCAATGCTGTTTCTTTTATGCTGGTCTGATTATACTTGGCAAGACAGTTTTTAGCAATGACATCTTTTGAAAAAATATATATGTTATTTTTTAAATATGATATATAATTTCTTTATGGTCTGTATCTCAGATTATAGATCCGCTGCCGCTACAGGGCAGTAGGGTCTTATGGAAAGGAGAAAAAATGTATATTGGAATAGATCTGGGGACATCTTCGGTAAAGACTCTTTTGATGAGCGAAAAGGGGGAGGTGGCGGCGACTGCCACTAAAAGCTACGAATGTTTTTATCCCAATCCCGGCTGGTCCGAGCAAAACCCCACCGACTGGTACGAAAAGACCACCGATTGTATAGTGGAGCTTTTGCAAAAAGCGGGAAAGGATGAGAGGGTGCGGGGTATAGGAGTGGCAGGTCAAATGCATGGGCTTGTTACCCTGGATGAAAATGATGATGTGATCCGTCCTGCCATCCTCTGGAATGACGGCAGGACTTCTGAGGAAAATGACTACCTAAATCATACGATTGGTGAAGAAAAACTTGCAGAGCTTTGCGGAAATATTTCCTTTACAGGCTTTACCGCTCCAAAGCTTCTTTGGATGAAAAAGCATGAACCGGAAAACTTTGACCGCATAAAAAAGGTGATGCTGCCAAAGGATTACTTAAACTACAGGCTTAGCGGTGCCTTTGCCACTGATGTTTCGGATGCCAGCGGCACACTTTACTTTGATGTAAAAAACCGCCGCTGGTCAAGGGAGATGCTGGATATCTGTAATATCACAGAGTCCATGTTGCCAAAGGTACATGAAAGCTATGAGACCATAGGCAATGTGAAAAAAGATCTGTGGATGGATATGGCAAATAAAGCCGGGGTGGCAGAGCTTTATGCAGGGGAAGAGAGTTCACCTCTTGTGGTGGCAGGAGCAGGTGACAATGCAGGGGCGGCTGTTTCCTGCGGAGCCATAAGACACGGGGACTGCAACCTGTCCGTGGGCACCAGCGGCACGGTATTTATAACCAGTGAAAGCTTTGTGGACACAGACAATCACGCTATCCACAGCTTCTGCGACAGCACCGGTCACTATCACCTCATGGGATGCATGCTCTCCGCCGCTACCTGTAATATGTGGTGGATGGAGGACATCCTGGATACATCCGACTTTAAAAAAGAGCAGTCCGAGATCGACGAGGCTCTATTGGGCAAAAACCGGGTGTATTTTCTTCCCTATCTCATGGGAGAACGCTCACCCCACAATGATGAAAAAGCCAGGGGAGCTTTTGTCGGCATGAGCCGTGATACAAAAAGGTCTGACATGACTCTTGCCATGCTTGAAGGTGTGGCATTTGGGCTTCGGGATTCCCTGGAGGTGGCGGCAGCTTCCGGCATCAGGGTGACCCATTCCACTATTTGTGGGGGAGGAGTAAAAAGTCCTCTGTGGCAAAAGATAATCGCAAATGTCTTAAATGTGAGACTGGATATACTAAAGATAGAAGTGGGTCCCTCTCTCGGAGGAGCTATTTTGGCTGCGGTGGCAGACGGAGTTTATAAGGATGTGGCAGAAGCGGCTGATAAGATAGTTGCAGTGGAAAAGAGCATAGAGCCGGATGAAAACCTGGTGTCTCTTTACAATGAGCGCTACAGGACATATAAGAGTATGTATCCTGCACTTAAGGAAGTATATAAGAAACTGTAGTCAATTATTTTTAAGGGAGGAAAAGAAATGACTATCAAAGATCTGAAACAAAACACACCGGACATTAAGCTTGGTATCGTGGCAGTAAGCCGTGACTGTTTTCCGGAAAGCCTGTCGGTAAACAGAAGAAAGGCGCTTGTGGAGGCATACCAGAATAAGTATGATGCCAAAGACATTTACGAGTGCCCCATTTGTATCGTGGAAAGTGAGATCCACATGGTACAGGCGCTCGAAGATGTAAAAAAGGCAGGCTGCAATGCTCTTTGCGTATATCTTGGAAACTTCGGACCTGAGATATCCGAGACTCTTTTGGCAAAGCATTTTGAAGGACCGAAGATGTTTATAGCGGCAGCAGAGGAAAGCCAGAATGACCTGGTGCAGGGAAGAGGAGACGCATACTGCGGTATGCTAAATGCCAGCTATAATTTAAAGCTTAGAAATATCGGAGCCTATATCCCGGAGTACCCTGTGGGAGATGCCGCAGACTGCGCCGATATGATCCATGAGTTTTTACCTATTGCAAGAGCCATAGAGGGACTTTCAAAGCTTAAGATCATAAGCTTTGGTCCCCGTCCTCTTAACTTCCTTGCCTGCAATGCACCCATAAAGCAGCTTTACAACTTAGGAGTCGAGATAGAAGAAAACTCCGAGCTGGATCTTTTTGAAGCCTATAACAAGCATGAAAATGATGAAAGGATCCCGGAGGTCGTGGCTGATATGGAAGCCGAACTTGGGGCAGGAAATAAAAAGCCTGAGATCTTAAAGAAGCTGGCTCAGTACGAGCTTACCTTAGTGGACTGGATAGAGGAACACAAAGGCTATCGTGAATATGTGGCAATAGCAGGAAAGTGCTGGCCTGCATTCCAGACCCAGTTTGGATTTGTGCCCTGCTATGTAAATTCCAGACTCACAGGCCGTGGGATCCCCGTTTCCTGCGAGGTGGATATCTACGGCGCCCTGTCAGAGTTTATCGGCACCTGCATCACAGAGGATGCGGTCACACTTTTGGATATCAATAACTCAGTTCCAAAGGATATGTATGAGGAGAGCATAAAGGGCAAATTCGACTACACATTGACTGACACCTTTATGGGCTTCCACTGCGGAAATACCTGCAGCACAAAGCTTTGCAGCCATGAGATGAAAAACCAGATGATAATGGCAAGATCCCTGCCGGAGGAGGTGACAAACGGAACCTTAGAGGGGGATATCCTTCCCGGCGAGATCACCTTCTATCGTCTCCAGTCCACAGCGGACAACATTCTTAGAGCCTATGTGGCAGAGGGAGAGGTGCTTCCCGTAGCCACCAGATCCTTTGGTGGAATAGGCATATTTGCCATAAAGGAGATGGGAAGATTTTACAGACACGTCCTTATAGAGAAAAACTATCCACACCATGGTGCCGTTGCCTTTGGCCGCATAGGAAAGTATCTCTTTGAGGTATTTAAGTATATCGGTGTGGATGTAGAGGAGATAGGCTACAACCGTCCCGCGTCACTTCCTTACCCTACGGAAAATCCTTTTAAATAAAAGCTTTTTGAAGGGGGCATTAAGTCCCCTTTATTTTTTATTTGTGGCGGATGGCAGTGTGCGAATAGATTAAAAAAAGGTACTATATTCTTTTCCTGCGTGTTGTGCTAAGGTGTATACAGGACAAGGACTTACACGAAAGGAGCGCAATATGAAAAGGAATATAAGGACAGTTTTGATAGGACAGATGATACTGTTTATTGTGGTGTTTTTGTTTACGGTATTTACCTGCGGGCCCGGGATATCCGAGGGTATGGCTGGGAATCTGTCTTCCATAGCATGGTATCTTGATATACCCTCCATCATCTTTATATTGATGATTTTGATCCCGGGACTTTTCATCATGGGTAAATGGAAGGATTTTATAAAGTCCTTTTCCGTGGGGATAAAGCACTATGGTCTGCTGGAGCTTAAAAACATTATTTTAGCTATAAGCGCTGCACAGAAGCTTACGATCTATGGGGCTCTTTTTGCAATAATAATTTCAGGGATCATGCTCCTTGGTAAATTAAGTGATCCCTCTGTCATTGGGCCTAATCTGGCGGTCTGTTTTTTGTCCGGCTTCTATGCGGTTATAATAGAGTTCTTTTTGATGCCCCTTCGGATCAATGCGGAAACAAAGATGAATGAAGAAATGGATATGGGAGATGAATGAGCCGGAGATCACAAAGGAGCAGTACCTGAAGAAGGCGCGGCAGTTCGGTTTTACCTGCCGTGAGCTGGAACTTGGTTTTCTTAAGGTATCGGGGTTCTCCAACCGAAGGATAGCCTATATGCTGGGGATCTCGGAGCAGACCGTAAAGAATCATTTCACCCACATATATGAAAAAGCCTGGGTGCCGGGGCGAAAGGAGTTTCGGGAACTTTTTTTGCCGGGGGATCCTTTGTCATAAAACTGTTTTACTTTCCGGGGGATTTGGATATAATGATATGGAGACAAAGACCCTTGCAGAGGTTGAGAGGTTTGTGACGAAAAATGAATTACTGCAATATAAAATATTTTGATATAGCAAATGGCACCGGCGTCAGGACGGTGCTTTTTGTGTCCGGGTGTACCCATCATTGCCGGGGGTGTTTTCAGCCTGATACCTGGGATTTTTCTTATGGCTCACCTTTTACTGATGAAGTGGCAAAAGAGATCGTGGATTCACTGGATCCTGATTATGTGGAGGGACTTACCCTTCTTGGTGGAGAGCCAATGGAGCAGGTGAACCAGGCAGGACTCCTTCCTCTTTTAAGACAGGTCAGATCCCGCTATGGAAATAAAAAAAATATCTGGTGCTACACCGGATATACATTTGAGACAGATCTGACGGATAAAGAGGGACGCGCACATTTTGATACCACAGATGAGATGCTTTCTTTGATAGACATACTGGTGGACGGAGAGTTTCACCTGGAAGAAAAGGATATCACCCTAAGATTTCGGGGCTCCAAAAATCAGAGGATCATTGATGTAAAAAAGTCCTTGGAGGAGGGAACTGCAGTTATCAGTGAACTTCAGGACGACAGCAGAGGAAGGGGAAAATAATGAGATTGCTTTTGGCTGAGGATGAGAAGGAAATGTCAAACGCCATATGCGCGGTTTTAAAGCATGAGCATTTTTCAGTGGATGCGGTATATGACGGACAGGATGCATATGACTATCTGGAGACCGGAGAGTATGACGGTGCCATCCTGGATATAATGATGCCAAAGATGGACGGGATCACAGTGCTTAAAAAGATACGGGGACAGGGTATATCCACCCCCATTATCATGCTTACGGCAAAATCCCAGTTGGACGACAAGGTGGAGGGGCTGGACGCAGGGGCAGACGATTATCTGACCAAGCCCTTTGCCATGAAGGAGCTGATAGCCCGGGTGAGATCCATAACCAGACGTTCGGGGGAGGTGGCGGATTCAACCCTTACCTTTTCCGATATCAGCCTCTCCAGAAGCACCTTTTACCTAAAGTCCGTGGATGGTGAGGAGCGCCTGGCAAACAAGGAATTTCAGATGATGGAGATGCTTTTGGAACACCCCGGGCAGGTCATATCGGCAGATCAGTTCATGGATCGTATCTGGGGCTACGACACCGAAACCGAGTCAAATGTGGTATGGGTATATATATCAAATCTCAGGAAAAAGCTTAAAAAGCTGGGCTCCACAGTAAACATCCGTGCTGCCAGAGGCCTTGGATACAGCATAGAGGCAGGGGAATGAGGATCATCCTATGATAAAGGAACTGCGAAAAAAATTTATGATGACGGGGATGCTGTCGGTACTTACAGCGGAGTTTTTGATGATCGGCGCCATTGATGCCATCAATTACAAAAGCACCCTGGACAGTATCAAAAGTCAGATGGAGATCTTAGAGGAGAATGATGGTGATCTCTCCTATCTTATGGATGAGATCAAGCCTCCTGAAGGAGAACCGGAGAATTCATCCATAGATCATGGTGATGTGGGAAAAAATGCCGCCAGAGATGATGTGTTTAAAAAGGATATGCAGCGGGGAGGCATGGATAGGGCCAATAATGAGACTCCCTTCATGCTCAGGTTTTTTACCGTATCCTTTGATTCCCAGGGACAGGTTTCGACTACAGACACGGGACGGATCGCCATGGTTGATTCCAAAGAAGCGGAAGAATTCGGCAGCGCCATCTACGAAAGCGGCAAAAGCCGGGGCTTTTACAGGGATTACTACTACAGCAGGATAGAGCCGGAGGATGGGGTCATGATCATTTTTCTGGATTGCAGACATGATCTTACATCCTTTGAGTCCTTTAGAAATATCAGTATCGTGGTTGGTCTGGCAGGGGCGGCGCTGGTGTTTTTCATTCTGGGCTTTGCCTCCTCAAAGGTGCTGGCTCCGGTGGAAGAAAGCTATCGGAAACAAAGGAGATTTATCACTGATGCCAGCCATGAGATAAAGACACCTCTGGCTATAATATCGGCTGATGCGGAGGTGCTGGAATACGAAAACGAGGACAATGAGTGGCTTTTAAGCATTAAAAACCAGGTTAAGAGACTCAGTGAGCTTACGGAAAAGCTGGTGTTTTTATCCAGGATGGATGAGGGCTCCACAAAAATGGCAGAGACGGATTTCGATCTTTCTGACAGGATGATTGAGGTGTGCGATACCTACAGACCTGTGGCGGAGGCGTCGGGTAAAAGGTATGAGACTGACATAGAGCCGGGGATCCATATGAAGGGGGACAGGGAAAATATCACCCAGCTTTTAAACCTGCTTTTGGACAATGCCTTTAAGTATTCTGATGATGAGGGGAAGGTATGGGTGTCTCTTCACATGAAAGGAAAGAAGAGAGTTATAGAGGTCTGCAACACAGTGGACAGTATAGAAAAGGGAGAACTGGATCATTTGTTTGAACGGTTTTACAGGGCAGATGACTCCAGAAGCTCCGAAACCGGAGGCCATGGAATAGGGCTCTCGGTGGTGGCTGCTATTGCGGAAGCCCATCACGGACGAGCCAGGGCATACAGCTCAGACGGCAAATCAGTGGTTTTCTCAGTAATAATCTAAAACCCTTTTTTCTTGAAATGCGGGCATGGTTGCCATATAATTATGGACGGGGAATTTGTTTCCTATAAAACTAAAGGAGGATGAGCTATGAGCTATGATCTGGTGGCTGTGACTGCGGACACAGAAGGAGTAGCACACACATATATGGCGGCGGAAGCATTGGAAAAATCCGCCGAGGCTTTGGGAACCAGTATCAAGGTGGAGACCATAGGGGCAAAGGGCGCAAGGAATGTTTTGTCCCCGGAGGATATAAGCTCTGCCAAAGGTGTCATTGTGGCATCAGATGAAAAGCTTGATATGGAAAGATTCATGGGGAAACCCCTGCTTTATACAGGCATATCCGACGGCATAAACAAGGCTGAGGAGCTTATTAAAAAGGCTGTATCCGCTCCCGTCTATAACGGCGGTGAGATCGCAGTCCAGAGTCAGAAGTCCGGGGGGATGAATATTCTGTTTTCTCTCATGTGGATCATGACAGTCCTTACCTTCGTCTTTGTTACATATATAGTATGGAAAGGCTGACAGGAAGGAGTCTGTCTCCGGGGATAGCATGTGGCAGGCTGGTGCCCATTTCTAAAAAAGAGCATGACTTCAAGTCACATGGCACGGAGGATGTGGAGGGAGAGCTTCTTAGATGGCAGACGGCAAAAAAGCTGGCAAAAGAGCAGCTAAAGGAGCTTTATGACGAGGCTTTAAAAAAAGTCGGGCAGCATGAGGCGGAGGTTTTTTCTGGACACGGGATGATCGTGGATGATCCCGAATTTATCAGTCTGGTGGAAGCTTCCATAAAAGACAAGGGTCTGTGTGCCGAGGCAGCAGTCGCATTTGCAAAAAAGACTGTTTGCGAAAGATTTGAACTAATAGATGATGAGTATATAAGAGACAGGATCTTTGATATAGAAGATGTTTCGGACAGGCTTTTAAGTATTCTTTCCGGGGCAAAAAAAGAGGATGCCCAAAATTTAAGATCTGCCATAGTGATGGCGCCCAGGTTCGGTGCCGCAGATGTGATC
>CAMOZG010000094.1 GCA_946630825.1 uncultured Lachnospiraceae bacterium | reverse complement strand
TCAAAGTGAAATACAGGATATGGATACAAATTATTCATTGTCACAACAGATAAATACCAGACTGAAAGAACCCAAAAGATACATGGTGATCATGCTCAATGATGATTTCACCACCATGGATTTTGTGGTTTCTGTTTTGATGGATATTTTTAACAAGGACCGGGGAACAGCAGAAAGCATAATGCTGGATGTACACAGACGGGGACGGGGAGTGGTAGGCTCTTATCCCTATGACATTGCAGCCACAAAGGTAAACGAAGCGCTAAAACGTGCCAAAGCCTGTGGCTTTCCTTTTCGTATGTCCATAGAGGAGGCATGAGCATGGAGCTTTCCATTGAGATCAAAGAAATAATACAGGACGCATTTATATTTGCCAAAGAAGAGGGGTATCACTACATTACCCCTGAGATCATCCTCAGGGTCATCTGCAACAGAAACGACTTCACCCAGGCTTTTTTGAATTGCGGCGGAGATATAGAAAAGCTGATAGCCGACTTAGAGGGCTATGCCAACGAGAACATAGACCGGGCGACGGAGACGACGCCGGAGTTTTCCTTTGGCTGCAATTACATGATCGCCTTTGCCGAAAAAAGCGCCATGTCAAGCGGCAGAAACCATATAGAGCTTAGCCACCTGCTTCACGGCATGTGGAATCTCACCGACTGCTATGCCACCTATTTCATAGAAAAGCAAAATATAACCGAGGCAGAGATGCTGAGGGAATTTGCGGATATGCACGTTGAGGATAGCTTTGAAGGGGACAGGCAAAAGCTGGGGACAGACAAGTCAGAAGAGGGCTGGAGGGCGTATGCACCCTGCCTTAATGAGACATTACAGGATGTAAATCCCCTCGTGGGCAGGCAGGAGGAGATAGATCGGACCATACAGATCCTTTGCAGAAAGGATAAGAATAATCCCCTGCATATCGGAGATCCGGGAGTCGGAAAGACTGCCATCACCTACGGACTGGTTCAGATGATAGAAAGGGGAGAGGTGCCGGATGCCCTAAAGGGGGCACGGGTCTATGGACTGGATCTCTTCGGGATGCTGGCAGGGGCGCAGTACCGTGGCGAGTTTGAAAAGCGGATAAAAAATGTGCTTTCCGAAATTGAAAAGGAAGAAAAGCCCATTATATTCATTGATGAGATACACACTTTGGTGGGAGCGGGAGGCTCCGGGGATACAGCCTTTGATGCCTCTAATATTTTAAAGCCCTACCTTTCATCAGGGCATATCAGGTTCATTGGAGCCACCACCTATGATGAGTACAAAAAGCGTTTTGAAAAAAACAAAAGCCTGGTAAGGCGGTTCAATAAAGTGGATATTGCGGAACCCAGCGAGGAGGAGACTGTAAAGATCCTTGAGGGAGTCAGGGAAAACTACGAGTCCTTCCACAATGTGACCTACAAAAAGGGCGTCATAGAGCATATCGTATCCATGAGCAAAAAGTACGTTCATGAGAGATATCTTCCTGACAAGGCAATTGATATCATGGATGAGGCAGGCTCCTACTGCAAGCTTAATTCCAAAAAGAAAAAGCCTGCGGTGGACAAGGACATGGTAAATGCCGTTCTGACAGGGGTGTGCCGGATTCCAATGGAGACTGTGGTTTCTGATAAAGAGGATGGGCTGGCAACATTGGAGAGCCGGATCCTTAAGCAGATATACGGTCAGGATGAGGCGGTAAGCCAGGTGGTAAATGCCATAAAGTTTTCAAAGGCAGGGCTTTTAGAGGAAAATAAGCCCCTTGCCAGCCTGCTTTTTGTGGGACCTACCGGGGTTGGGAAAACGGAGATCGCCAGGATACTTTCAGAGGAGCTTGGTGCAAAGCTTATTCGTTTTGATATGAGTGAGTATTCTGAGAGACACGCGGTGGCAAAGCTCATTGGTTCCCCTGCAGGATACGTGGGCTATGAGGAGGGCGGCATGCTGACAGAGGAGATCAGAAAAAATCCCACATCGGTGCTGCTTTTAGATGAGATAGAAAAGGCACATGGGGATATTTACAATGTGCTTTTATCCATTATGGACTACGCCACATTGACGGATAACCAGGGGCGAAAGGCTGACTTTTCCAATGTAATAGTTATCATGACCTCCAATGCAGGTGCAAACCGTCTGGGGAAAAAGGACATAGGTTTTGAGGGGGCATCCCAGGATAAGAGCGTGATCATGGAGGAGGTAAAGCACACCTTTATGCCGGAGTTTAGAAACAGGCTGAATAGGATAGTGGTCTTTAACAGCATGACTGACGACATGGCGGAGAGGATCACAGAGAAAAAGCTGTCCCAGCTTTCGGCAATGCTTAAGAAAAAGAAGGTCAAGCTTTCCGTGGACAAAGCCGCCAAAGCTCTTGTAAAAAAGCGGGGCATCAGCACAGAATTCGGCGCCAGGGAGGTGGATCGGGTCATCAGAAATGACATCAAGCCCCTCTTTGTGGATGAACTGCTTTTTGGAAAGCTTAAAAGCGGTGGCACCATAAAGCTCTCCGCAAAGGAAGATGAATTCAGGGCAGTGTTTGATAGCAAAGAGGTATGATATGAAAAAAAGGATATATCTGGCAGGCGGCTGCTTTTGGGGGACCCAGAAGTTTTTTGACCAGTTTGAGGGAGTGATAAGCACCCAGAGTGGCTATGCCAACGGTCTCAAGGAGGATCCCACCTATGAGGAAGTCTGTAACGGCAGTTGTCATGCGGAGACGGTGAGGATAGATTTTGACGACTCACTGATCACACTGCGGGAGCTTTTGGATTATTATTTCATGGTGATAGATCCGGTCAGCATAAACCAGCAGGGCAATGACCTGGGGCTGCAGTACAGGACCGGAATTTACTACGACGACGAGTCCCTTCTGCCGGCGCTTTGGGAGTATTATGACAAAAAGCTTGCCGAGATCCCAAAGCTGGCGGTGGAGCTTAAGGAGCTGATCAACTACTACCCTGCGGAGGAGTATCATCAGAAATACCTGGACAAAAATCCTGAGGGTTACTGTCATATTCCCTGGGAGATGATGAGGATTGCCAAAAAAAAGGCGATAGAGGATGAGAAGCTTAAAAGCTGTGTCAGCCGGGCAGACGACGGGGATATAGATGGGATACTTTCACTGCTTTTACAGGTGGATATGGTTCATCATAAGGGGCGGCCGGATCTTTTTAAAGGCCCTGCCACAAAGTATAATAAAGAGGAATTAAAAGATCTGTTAAAGGATGAAAGCCGTCCTGTTTTTGTATTTAAGGATGAAAGCGGGCGGGTGCTGGGACACGCTTTTTGTATAATTCAGCAGCATTTGAATGATAACGTACTTACAGATGTAAAGACCCTGTACATAGACGATATCTGCGTGGATGAAAACGAGAGGCAAAGACACATAGGCAGTGCTCTTTACCGGTATGTGATCGGGTTTGCCAAGGAGCAGGGATGCTATAATGTGACACTTAACGTGTGGGAGTGTAATCCTTCGGCTAAGGCTTTTTATGAGGCAATGGGAATGGACATACAAAAGACATGCATGGAAAAGATACTGTAGGATCCTTTAGATGGAGGGTGATGTATGAAGATACGCAATAATAAACAGGCTACACAGGCTGTGATCTTAGGAAGTCTGATAGCTGCACTGATCCTGGTCATAGGAACCATCTGGACCGGCAGGAGCACCAGCAGGGATACCGATGATGCCGTAAGAAGCGTAAGCCTTTTGTATCTGGACGAGCTGGCAGGCAGACGGGAACAGGTGGTGGCTTCCACTCTGGAAGGATATATTTCGGACATTGATGTGGCTGTGAGTCTTCTGGAAAAAAGCGATCTGGAATCCCCGGAAAATCTCCAGGCATACCAGAAGCGGATGAAGCAGTTGTACGGTCTGGAAAAATTTGCCTTTGTGGACGAGACGGGACTTATATACACCTCCAAGGGTACCCGTACGGATATTGACAGCTACAGCTTTGACTATCAGACCATCTCTGAGCCCGAGATCTCCCTAAAGGGAGAAAGTAAAAATAACAAAAAGGTAGTGATCGCCATACCAGTGGACAGGCTGCCCTTTGAGGGACACCAGCTCTTGGCATGCTTTATGGAGATCGATATGGAAAACATGCTGGGAAGCATGTCATTGCAGTCGGACAACAACAGCACCACTTTTTGCAATATCTACGCATCTGATGGCAGTTCCTTTACCAATATGGTGCTTGGGGGACTTGCCAGTGAGGACAATCTTTTAGAGGCATTGGAGCACGCAACATTTGAAAAGAGATATTCATTAGATGAGGTGCGCAAGGATTTTTCAAACAGAGAAAGCGGAGTGATATCCTTTACCTATAATGATATCACCGAGACGCTGGCGTATGTGCCGGTGCAGCAGACAGACTGGATGCTTACATATCTTATCAGGGAGAGTGTCATAAGTGAAGAGATAAGCACCATTTCCACTGGGATCATAACCAGAAGCCTGATCCAGTCGGGCTTTACCATACTGGTGCTTATTACCGTTTTTGCCATTTTGATCACCCAGATGAGGAGGGCGGCAAAGCTTACTTTGGAACAGGAGACCTCCGATCTGATGCAGCAGGAGCTGGAGGAGCGCATTGCTCTTCAGGACGAGCTTTTGACACAGGAAAAGATCAGAAGTCAGCAGAATGCCATGATCACGGCATTGGCTTCGGATTATTGGAGCGTGTACTATGTGGATCTGGATGAGGATGAAGGGATCTGCTACAGAAACGAGGTGCAGACCGAGGAGTCCGTGGCAGAGGGCGGACATTTTCACTTTAACAAAACCTTTAGCGACTATGCCAATTTATATGTGACAGAATCCTACAGGGAGGCATTTTTGAATTTCATAAAGCCGGAAAACATCCGTGCAGCCCTTGAAAAGGATGTTATCATTGCCATCAGGTATGCGGTGGAAAGAGACGGGGTGGAAAGCTATGAGATGCTTCGTATGGCAGGGGTGAGACATCCTGATGAAAGGGATGACAATACAGTTCATGCCATAGGAGTGGGCTTTACCAATATAGATGCGGAGATGAGGGATTCCATGGCAAAGGGCAGAGCCTTAAGTGATGCACTAAGGACTGCCGAGGAAGCCAGCAAGGCAAAGACTGTATTTTTGTCCAGCATGAGCCATGAGATACGTACCCCCATGAATGCCATAATTAGTCTGGATAAGCTGGCACTCCATAATCCTGATCTGCCGGAGAGCACAAAGGATTATCTGGAAAAGATAGGTACCTCGGCACAGCATCTTTTGTCACTTATCAATGATATTTTAGATATGTCGAGGATCGAATCCGGGCGCATGGTGATCCGCAATGAGGAGTTTGCCCTGTCCAAGCTTTTGGAACAGATCAATATCATAATAAGCGGCCAGTGCCAGGATAAGGGACTGGACTACGACTGCCGCATAAAGGGTCAGCTCAGTGATTATTATATAGGTGACAGCACAAAGCTTCGCCAGGTGCTTATAAACATACTGGGCAATGCGGTCAAGTTTACCCCCGAGGGAGGCAGGGTGAATTTTGAGGTGGAAAAGACTGCAGGCTTTGACAAAAAGACCACCATCAGATTTACCATAAGCGATACGGGGATCGGCATGAGTAAGGAGTACCTGCCCAAGGTGTTTGACACCTTCAGCCAGGAGGATTCCGGCTCCACCAACAAATACGGAAGCTCAGGGCTGGGAATGGCGATCACCAAAAATATTGTGGATATCATGAACGGCAATATTGAGGTGGAAAGCGAACAGGGTAAGGGAACCACTTTTACAGTAACAGTGACCCTGATGGATTCCGACAGAAAGGGCTTTGCTGATGGAGAGGAGATAGAGGTATATCCTCAGGACATGAAGGTTTTGGTCATTGATGACGATCCCATTGCCTGCGACCATGCGAAGCTGGTGTTAGAGCAGGAGGGTATCTCCACCGATACCGTAATGTCAGGTGAGGAGGCAGTGGAAAGGATCAAGCTTTCCGGTGCCCGTCAGAAGCCCTATAACCTGATCATAGTGGACTGGAATATGCCGGGCTGGGACGGGGTGGAGACCACCAGAAGGATCCGCTCCATCATAGGTGATGAATCGGCAATAATCATCCTTACTGCCTATAACTGGGATGATATTTTAGAGGAGGCAACAGAGGCAGGGGTGGACAGCTTTATAGCAAAGCCCCTCTTTTCCGGCAATCTGATAGAGGAGTTTAAGCTTGCTCTTAAGAAAAAGAACATGGCAAATCATTCCGCACTGAAAAAGGCGGAGCTTAGCGGAAGACGGGTGCTTTTGGCAGAGGATATGGAGGTCAATGCCGAGATCATGATGGAGGTCCTTAGTATGAGGGACATAGTTACTGAGCACGCTGAAAACGGCAGGGTGGCGGTGGATATGTACTCCTCCAATCCGGCAGGGTATTATGATGCCATACTTATGGATGTGCGTATGCCTGAGATGGACGGACTGGAGGCTACCATGGCGATCCGTGGTATGGACCGGGAGGATGCAAAGACAATTCCCATCATAGCCCTTACAGCCAATGCCTTTGACGAGGATGTTCAAAGAAGTCTGCAGGCGGGACTTAATGCCCACCTGTCCAAGCCGGTGGAGCCGGAGGTGCTCTTTGAGACTCTCGAACAGTTGATAGAACCATGACAGATCAGAAAATGAAAAAAGTCGGTACATTATACGGGATCGGAGTGGGACCGGGTGATCCTGAACTTATGACATTAAAGGGGCTTAGGATCCTAAAGGAGACGGAGCTTGTGGCAGTGCCGGGGGACTCAAAGGAAAAATCGGCGGCTTACCGGATCGCCTGTGATCTAATTCCATCCCTTGAAGAAAAAACGGTTTTTACCCTGGCAATGCCCATGACAAGAGACCGGGAAAGTATGAGGGCTCGGCATGAAGAGATCGCAAAGATCCTTGGTGCGCATCTTGACACAGGAAGGGATGTGGCTTTTTTGACCTTAGGGGATCCGGGGATATACAGCACCTTTAGCTACATCAGAAAGCTTTTGTGTGATGGAGGTTATGAGGTGGTGACGGTGCCGGGGGTGACATCCTTTTCGGCAGCAGCCGCAAGACTTGGGATATCCCTGGCGGAGTGGGATGAGAGGGTGGAGATCCTGCCCACTGCCCACGTTAAAATGGATAGTTTAGGCACTCCCGGCACCCATATTTTCATGAAGCCAAGAGGAGATATCAGGGAGCTTAAAAAGCTGATCCAAAAAGAAGGTCACGAGGTTTTTGCCATAGAAAACTGCGGAGGCAGTGATGAAAAAATATACCGGGGACTTATGGAATTGCCGGACGAGGTGGGTTATATGACAACGATCATAGTAAGGACACTGTAGAAATGGATGAGAGATTAAAAAAACAACTGGAATTTATTTTAGAGATTGATAAAGAAAAAAACGTATTTCGACAGACCCATCTGTCAGGTCACGGGAGAAATGAAAATGATGCCGAACACGCCTGGCATATGGCGATCATGACATTTCTTTTAAGTGAGTATTCCAACGAACCCATAGATGTGGGCAAGACCATGCTTATGTGCCTGATCCATGATATAGTGGAGATTGATGCCGGTGATACCTATGCCTATGATGAGGAGGGGAAAAAGACCCAGGCAAAAAGGGAGGCAAAGGCAAAGGAGAGGCTTTTTTCCATGCTGCCCCAGGATCAGGGAGACAGGCTTAAGGAAATATTTGAGGAGTTTGAAAAGGGGAGCACCCCGGAGGCAAGATTTGCAAAGGCAATGGATAATCTGCAGCCACTGATCTTAAATGACAGCAACGGCGGTGGAGACTGGATGGAGCACGGCGTAAGAGCCGAGCAGGTAATGGAAAGACAGAGTGGCACAAGGTACGGATCCGAGAAGCTTTTTGCCATTACCCGGGATATAATACAAAAACATATTGACAAGGGGAGTCTTAAGTAGTATATTAACGATTAAGCAGATGTTTAATCGTTATGAAAGGATATGCTATGAAAAAGACTTACAAGATAGAAGTGGATTGTGCAAACTGCGCCAACAAGATGGAGGTCGCAGCAAATGAGACCCCGGGAGTTAAATCCTGTACCGTGAATTTCATGACTTTGAAAATGAAGGTGGAGTTTGAAGAGGGAGCAGATGAGAAGTCTGTGATGCAGGAGGTCTTGAAAAACTGCAAAAAGGTAGAAGACGATTGTGAGATCTATATGTAAGAAAACCGCCGGAGGACATCCGGCGGTTCTTTTTTTACATTGTGATAAGTTCGTAATCCCTGGTGCCAAGACCTATTTTTTCTGCATGGGATAGGGTTTCCTTCCATTTGATATTTGGATTGCTGTCTAAGAAGTGATCGTGATGATGATGCCATCCGGGATCTGCCAAGTGATCTCCAAGCTGGCTGTTTCTTACAGGCTCAGCCTTAAGGCAAAGATCTGCACATGCCTGATCCAAAGCTACCGGATCGTAGGAAGCCAGCATACCGATATTGGGAAGTATGGGGGCGTCATTCTCACCGTGGCAGTCACAGTTAGGAGATACATCCATGATAAGACTAATATGGAAACAGGGCTTGTCATGGCAGATGGCAGCGGTGTACTCAGCCATCTTTGCACACAGGGATTCCAAAGCCGAATCGTACTGGGTACTTATGGCATCAAAGGCGCAGGCACCTATGCAGCGACCGCAGCCTTTACAAAGATCCTGATTGATAAATGCCTTGCCTGACTCATAGGATATGGCATCCGAGCCGCATTCCTTTGCACATTTTTTACAGCTTCTGCACATATCAGGATCCACAATGGGTTTCCCGTCGTTATGCTGCTGCATCTTTCCGGCACGGCTGCCGCCTCCCATGCCTATATTTTTGATGGCTCCACCAAAGCCGGTCATCTCATGACCCTTGAAGTGGGAGAGGGAGATGATGATATCCGCATCATAAAGTGCCCTGCCGATAAGAGCCTCTTTACAGTATTCGCCGCCGGGTACAGGAACCTCCACCTCATCCGTGCCCTTTAAGCCATCAGCGATTATGACATAGCAGCCGGTGGTGACACTGTTGAAGCCGTTTACCTCTGCATTGTAAAGATGATCCACGGCATTTTTTCTGCTGCCGGGATAAAGGGTGTTGCAGTCGGTAAGGAAGGGCTTGCCCCCTAATTCCTTGATCACATCCGCAATGGCTTTTACATAGTTGGGACGAAGATAGGCAAAGTTGCCCAGCTCGCCAAAATGCATTTTGATGGCGACAAATTTTCCTTCAAAATCTATGTCCCCTATGCCTGCTCTTTTGATCAGACGCTGGAGCTTGACTCCCTGACTTACGTCGATCTGTGTTCTGAAATCAGTGAAAAAAACCTTTGATTTCTCCATGATAGTTTACCTGTTATGAAGTGACCTCCTGTCAAGTACTTTTTTAGGAAATCAATTCAT
>CAMOZG010000093.1 GCA_946630825.1 uncultured Lachnospiraceae bacterium | reverse complement strand
CAGAAAGGCAGGAAGATGAAATAATGAATCCGGTTTATCTTGTTATGATTGGTGTATGTATCATCAGTTCTTTGACCATGTTCCTTCACATGAGAGACAATTCCGTTCTTTCGTCGAAGTCAAAGAAGTACTTTACGCTGCTGTTTTTTAGTATCATTGTTGTTGCGGCAGCGGAAGCCCTTGGGGACTGGATGAATATTGACGGTTCCTACCGGACAGCTCATTTTATCGTAAAATGCATTGAGTTTTCCCTGATGCCCTTTTTGCCGGTGTTCATGTCTTTGGCATGTAATATAGAGGTCCTCTCCAAATGGATCGTCATACCGTTTTTCATCCATGCGGCTTTTGAATGGCTGGTGCTTCCCTTCCATCTCATCATAAACATAGACTCCATGGGTTTCTATCACCGGGGACCATTATATGCTGTTTTTCTTATTATAGATGTCACTTCTCTGATATATCTTCTGATAGCATTTTTCAGCCTTTCAGGAAAGTACGGAGCAAAGAAAACAGCTACGGTGTGGATGATAGCGGTCGTGCTGTTTTCTGCACTGATCCCTCCCATCATCAATGGCAAATGCCATACCTCTATTTTGGGGATCACATTTAGTGCCATTATTCTTTACGAATATTATCAAAGCATGATCCAGAGTGAAATGTCCGAAAACCTTGAAAAGCAGCAGGAGAGCTTAAAGCGCCTGTTTGAGCAGACAGCTACAGCTCTTGTCAATGTTATAGATGCCAAGGATAAGTACACCCACGGACATTCCGCAAGAGTGGCGGAATATTCAAGAAAGATCGCCGAAATGATCGGCAAGAGCGAGGAGGAATGTGAAGAGATATATTTCTCGGCACTTTTGCATGATGTGGGAAAGATAGGAATACCCCTCAACATCATCAACAAAAAGGGAAAGCTTACGGATGAAGAATATGAGATCATGAAAAAGCATCCGGTAATAGGAGAGGAGATCCTCTCAAGCATCAGCGAATATCCCTACCTCAGTGTGGCGGCTCATTACCACCACGAAAGATATGACGGCAAAGGATACCCCAGAGGTTTAAAGGGTGAGGATATACCTGAAATTGCAAGGATAGTGGCGGTTGCCGACGCATATGACGCCATGACAAGCAAGCGAAGCTACAGGGAAGCGATCCCCCAGGCAAAGGTCAGAGAGGAGATCGTCAAGGGTGCAGGCACCCAGTTTGACCCTGTTTTTGCACATGCCATGCAGCATATTATCGACCTTGACACGGAGTATGCCCTTAGGGAGAAAGGGGAGGTCAAGGAGATATGGTTTGACGGTCGCACCTTGGGCCCGGGTGTAAGGGATATGCAGATCTCGATAGAAAGCCGTGAGGAAAAGATCAACCATAAGAATTAGTTGAGTTTATAGAAGAAAATAAGTATAATTATACGTGGCGCAAAACTAAGAGGCTTTGCGATCACGTATAATTTTTTTACAGGAGGATATCGATATGTTTGGTTTCGGAACTATGATTGAAAAGCTTAAAAAAAATCCCAAGACAATAGTCTTTACAGAGGGTACTGATCCCCGTATTTTAGAGGCAGCATCCCGTCTTTTGGCAGGAACATTTTTAAAGCCCATTTTGCTTGGCAATCAGGATGACATAAGGGCAGCAGCCGAGGAGGCAGGCTACAATATCAATGGAGCAACCATCATAGATCCCATGAGTTATGACAGATTTGACGAGATGGTGGATCTGTTCTGTGAGCTTAGAAAGAGCAAGGGTGTGACACCGGAGCAGGCAAGGGGCATACTTTCAGGAGCCAACTACTTCGGCACCATGTTGGTGAAGATGGGTGTGGCAGATGCCCTTTTAGGAGGAGCTACCTACTCCACAGCAGATACCGTAAGACCCGCACTTCAGCTTATAAAGACAAAGCCCGGCAATTCAGTGGTTTCATCCTGCTTTATTCTGGTGCGTCCCTCAGCTACAGGTGACAATGAGGTTATAGCCATGGCGGATTGCGCCATCAACATCAATCCCACAGAGGATGAACTGGTGGAGATAGCAGGAGAGACTGCAGAGTGCGCCAGGGTATTCGGTATCGATCCCAAGGTGGCATTTTTAAGCTACTCCACCCTTGGCTCAGGCAAAGGTGATGACGTGGATAAGATGAGAAACGCAACCGCAAAGGCAAAAGCAAGATACCCTGAACTTCCCATAGACGGAGAGCTTCAGTTTGATGCGGCAGTTTCACCCCGTGTGGCAAAGACAAAGTGCCCCGATTCACCGGTGGCAGGCCATGCCAACACCTTTATCTTCCCTGATATCAATGCAGGAAACATTGGCTATAAGGTGGCTCAGCGCATGGGTAACTTTGATGCCTACGGACCTATCCTTTTGGGACTTAATGCCTCCATCAACGACCTGTCCCGTGGCTGCAACGCCATAGAGGTTTATTCCATGGCTATCATAACTGCGGCACTGGCATAGGATAAGGAGAAGAAAAATGAGTGCGTATGAAAGACTGGAAAAAGCACTTTCGGCAGTAAGAGAAAAGACGGATTTTGTTCCAAAGGTGGCACTGGTTTTGGGCTCCGGCCTTGGAGGCTATGCTGATGAGATGAAGGTGGAGGCCACGGTGGATTACAAGGATATCGAGGGCTTTCCCGTCTCCACGGCACCGGGGCATGTGGGCAGGTTCGTATTTGGCTATGTAGGTGACGTGCCTGTGGTTTGTATGCAGGGCAGGGTCCACTACTACGAAGGCTATGATATGGAGGATGTGGTACTTCCCATAAGACTTATGAAGCTTATGGGGGCAGAGATCCTTTTTCTTACAAATGCCAGCGGTGGCATCGGGGAGGGCTTTAGCGCAGGTGATCTGATGCTTATAACCGACCATATCTCCTTTATGGTGCCTTCTCCCCTCAGGGGTGAAAATATAAAAGAGCTGGGGACCCGTTTCCCTGATATGAGCCATGTATATGACCCGGATCTAAGCGAGCTTGTAAAAGCTGTTGGTATAGAGCAGGAGATCGGCTTGAAGGAGGGAGTATATCTCCAGACCAAAGGACCCCAGTACGAGACCCCTGCCGAGATCAATGCTGCCAGAGCCATGGGAGCAGACGCAGTGGGTATGAGTACGGTATGTGAGGCTATAGCTGCCCGTCACGCAGGTATGAGGGTAGTAGGAGTATCCTGTATCTCCAATCTGGCGGCAGGTATTTCTCCCACGCCCCTTTCGGAGCAGGAGGTTTTGGATGCAGGAAAGATGGTGGCAAAAAAGTTCACCGCACTTGTAACTGAAGCTATAAAGAGATTCTAAAAAGCAGGAGGGATAGATGAATACACTGTTTAATAACGCCAGAATACTTAAGACCGACCACGAAAGTCATGACTTTTCCATTATAAAGGGAAGCCTTGCAGTGGAGGGAGATACCATTAAGTATGTAGGTGAGGTGCCGGGAGATTTTGTGGCAGACAAGACCATAGACTGTGACGGAAATCTCCTTATACCGGGATTTAAAAATGCCCACACCCACACCGCCATGACCTTCCTTAGAAGCTTTGCGGATGATACCACATTGCAGGACTGGCTTTACAATCAGGTGTTTCCCCGGGAGGGACAACTGGTGGAGGATGACATATACTGGCTGGATATTTTGGGTATCATGGAATACCTTACCAGCGGCATGACCTCAAATTTTGACATGTATTTCTTCCCTCCGAAAAATGCAAAAGCTTCGGTGGACTGCGGTTTCAGGACGGTGCAGACCTCGGGACTTAATAACTTTGGTGGCTCCATAGAGATAGTGGAGGAAAACTACCACATAGTAAATGAGATGAGTGACCTGTCCAAGTTTATCATTGGCTTCCATGCGGAATACACCACTTCCATGGAGCTTATGGAGGGCATAGCAAAGCTGGCTTCAAAGTATAAGAGCCCCTGCTTTATGCACAATGCCGAGACCAAGCTGGAGGTGGATGAGTGTAAGGAGCGCTGGGGCAAGACCCCTACCCAGCTTACAGATGAGCTGGGGATGTATGAGTACGGCGGCGGCGGATACCACTGTGTGTGGATGGAGGAAGAGGATTTCTCCATCTTTAAAAAACGGGGCATGTACGCTGTTACAAACCCCGGCTCCAACACCAAACTTGCCAGCGGCATAGCACCTATAAAGAGATATCTGGATGAGGGCATAAACCTGGCAGTGGGAACTGACGGACCTGCCTCCAACAACTGTCTGGATATGTTCAGGGAGATGTTTTTGATGACCGGTCTGGCAAAGCTTAGGGAGATGGATCCGGCGGTGGTGCCTGCAAATGAGGTGCTCTATGCAGCCACGGCAGGAGGTGCCCATGCCATGAGCCTGCCTGAATGTGACAGTATCGAAGTGGGTAAGAAGGCGGATATCATTATGATAGACATGATGCAGCCCAACATGCAGCCGGAGAACAATATCGTCAAAAATATCGTCTATTCCGGCAGCAAGTCAAATGTTTCCATGACAATGGTAAACGGAAAGATCCTTTACGAAAAGGGGAAATTTAACATAGGCTTTGATCCAAAGGAGGTCTATGCAAAGGCAAATGCCATCATAGGCAGGATGAAATAAATGATTAGATGATGCCGCCCCATTGCAGGATCTTAAGGATCACATAGATGATGATCTGGTGCACCAGATATATCTCAAGAGGATAACGACCTAAAAGAGACAGCAGTCCCCATTTTCTGATGGGACCGGCTGTCTTTTTTGCTACATCAGAGGTGAGGTGGTAAATGAAGTAGCCGGTGAGATACAAAAATATCCATGGCAGGATGGAAAAATAATCCGTGGAAAAAAATCCCGGAAAGGGAAAGCCCAGATAGGCAGTCAGATAATTTTTATACAGTGAGCCTGACAGGGTGGCAATGGGAAAGCCCAAAATGGATAGGTTTCCCGAATTCACCCGGTAAAATAAAAGGAAAAGAAGTAAGGAGACAATGATCCCAAATACTGCCGGAGTGTGGGAAAGTCCCTTGTCCAAAAGAGCCGTGATGATCATGGCAGAACCCAAAAAGGTGAGGATGCCTATGATGATGACTGATTCCGGCATGAATACAAGGGTGACTATGGATACCACTACGCCGCAGGCAAAGACTATGGCACCACGACGGATCCCGTGATGGGAGAGCCCTGCTGCATAGCCGGATATGAGTATAAAGGAAAAGCATATGATCCTCTCTAAAATATAACCTCTCTGGTCGGTAAACCAGGGAATGTGGTGGGAAAAGAGATACTCCAGATCCCAGCAGGTGTGGTATATTATCATGAGGATTATGGTAAGCCCCCTGAGGGCATCCAGCCAGTTCAGCCGTCTTCCTTTTTTCTGCGACATGCTTTGCATCCTTTCAGTCTCAAGTACCTTTTGTGACCTGTGACAGCCCACATGGCTCACAGGAATATCAGCCTATCCATCATAGCATTTTTTGGGTTTATAATAAAGACAAAATGTGATAAAATACTTTGGTTGGAGACTGACCCAATATTTGATCGTAGAAGTGAAAGCGAGGATCACCTGATGAGAAAGAGAACAAGACTCGTAGCAATAATACTTATTCTGGCAATGGTGGTGACGGCAGTTCCCACAGGTATAGCACTTTTGGGAGGAGGCACGGGCATTACTGAGGGACAGCGGCAGGCTGCTTTGTCGGAGGCGTCAGAGCTTTCGGCTGCAAGCTGGATGTCTGCTATTGATGACGGCACAAAGATATCCTCCGTGACCATACCGGGCACCCACGACAGTGCCACAGCCCACATTACTCCGGGATATTTTCTGCAATGCCAGAAGCTGGGCTTTAAGGATCAGCTTTATGCAGGCTTCAGGTATTTAGATATCAGACTTTCTTTAGTGGAGGGCAAGAATGGCAAGGAGGACAGATTAAAATTCATTCATGCCTTCGGAACCTGCCGCAAGGGGGGACTTCCTTTTTCAGGTACCCTGTATTTAGAGGATGCGCTGGCTGACGTGTATGAATTTTTGGATTCCAATCCCACAGAGACTGTGTTTTTCACTGTGAAAAATGAAGGAAGTGATGAGGATCTGGACAGATTTGAAAGTGCATTTTTTGGCACAATCGACAAAGATCCCGAAAGATGGTACACCAAAAATTCCATCCCCACCATGGGTGAGGTAAGAGGCAAGGTAGTCTTAGCCACCCGCTTTGATGATGTAAACGGTGAAGGCGAGGATAGGATGGGACTTTATACCCACTGGTCACAGCAGGATAATAAAGAAGTGGTAAATGATCCCGCTGAGGTATGCAGCATAAATGACAGTGAGCAGCTCTATGTTCAGGATCGCTTTAAATACAGCGTCAATGATAAGTGGGGCGCCTTTGCCCAGACCAAGGATGAGAGCATGGCAGGGGATATAATTTTGTCCTTTAACTTTTTAAGCACCTCAGGCAGCGGATCCGCAGGACATCCCAAGGCATATGCAAAGGAACTCAATGCCCAGCTTTTAAATACATCTTTTGAACCGGGAAAAAGCTATGGGATGATAATAGTGGACTTTGGCGAGGAAGCTATTGCAAGACATATATTTGCTGCAAATTTTGACTGATCGTACGGGGGATAATCAGATGTCATTTCTTATGGATTTTTTTGAAACAGACGACCTGGATGAAAAATATGAACTGGTCTGCAGGATGGATTTGGAGGAAGAGATCACGGATTCCATGATAGACAATATGGCGGCATCACTGGATGTGGTCATCAATGATGATACCATTGATAACCGCATCGAGGAGCTGAAGCGCTGTCTGCGCACCAAGATGAAATATGAAAGCGTGCGGCTGAGGCGCCAGGGGAGATAGCTATACAGATGGGGCGGGATGAGTGCTCAGATATGAATTATGATACCGCTCATCATCTGTAACCTCATGGGAAAGCCACAAAGGGGGCTGATAGGAGTTTGCTGCTTCAACAGATGGAAACTCGATCTCAGCCATGATAAGTCCCTGATGAAGTCCCAAAAACACATCCAGCTCCAAAGTGAGGGATGAAAGCTCCTGACCTACATCAGGGGATACATCCGTAAGGGGTATCAGATGGCGGTGTTTTGCTATGATGATGCCATCCGCTTTGTCCCGAAGCTTAAGATATGTATCCTCATCCAGAGGCAGCTCATGCTCCTCCCGGGACAGCATCCCCTGACCCTTTATGGTCAGAATGTAATTGTCGTCCATGCGGCGGACCCGGATCACAGGAGAGGTACAAATGTATCCCTGCTCAATGGTTTCATACCTGTAAGCAGACAGATCAAGGGGAATCTGTGATACATCCCCTATTAAAAATTTTCGCTCAATTTCCATACCCATGTTATTTACCTCGCAAGGAACTGTAGGAATACAGATCCCAAGTTGATTCATTTGATACAAAAAAATTATAACAAGGAGGTCTAATTATGTCAAAGCTTTGTATTTTCATGGCAGACGGAGTAGAAGAGGTGGAAGCCCTTGCAGTGGTGGATCTGGTAAGGCGTGCCGGTATTGATATCGACATGGTATCAATAATGGGAAAAAGCCGGATCGAAGGCTCTCACAAGATCCTGATTGAAGCGGACAGGCTTTTGGAGGATATGGATCCTTCGGATTATGACGGTCTTATCTGTCCCGGAGGACTTAAGGGTACCAATAATTTAAAAGCTGATAAAAGAGTGGCGGAGCTTATCGTAAAATTTAAAGATGAGGGCAAGCTTACCGCAGCCATCTGCGCCGCTCCCACAGTGTTGGGGGCAGCAGGGATCTTAGAGGGTAAAAATGCCACCTGCTATCCCGGAATGGAGGATGGACTTACGGGAGCAAACAAGCTTACGGACAAGGTGGTCTGTGACGGCACCATCATAACCTCCAGAGGCATGGGTACAGCCATAGATTTCGGACTTGCCATAGTGGAGTATTTTAAGGATGAAAAAGCTGCCAATGAGCTGGCAGAAAAGATAGTATACAAGCGATAGGTGGATGGGAAATGAAGATCGGATTTGATAATGAAAAATATCTGCAGATGCAGTCGGAGCATATCAGGGAGAGGATATCCCATTTTGATGATAAGCTCTACTTAGAGTTTGGAGGCAAGCTTTTTGATGACTACCATGCTTCCAGGGTGCTTCCCGGATTTCAGCCGGATTCCAAGATAAGGATGCTTTTACAGCTTCGGGATCAGGCGGAGGTGGTAATAGCCATATCCGCCGGAGCCATAGAGGCAAATAAGGTCCGGGGAGATTACGGCATTACCTACGATCAGGACGTGCTTCGTCTCATAGATATATTCCAGGGCATGGGGCTTTTCGTGGGAAGCGTGTGCATTACCCAGTATACCGGGGAGCCGGATGCGGATAAATTCAGGGAAAAGCTAAAGGGGCTTGGCATAGCCTCCTATGTTCTTCACAAAATAGAGGGCTATCCCAATGACATAGACCATGTGGTAAGTGACGAGGGCTATGGAAAAAATGACTACATCAAGACCTCCAGACCCCTGGTGGTGGTGACTGCACCGGGTCCCGGCAGCGGAAAGATGGCGACCTGCCTTTCCCAGCTTTACCATGAGAATAAGAGGGGTATCCGCGCGGGTTACGCAAAGTTTGAGACCTTCCCCATATGGAATCTGCCCTTAAAGCACCCGGTGAATCTGGCTTATGAGGCGGCTACAGCGGATCTGGCAGATGTGAATATGATCGACCCCTTCCACTTGGAGGCATATGGTCAGACCACGGTAAACTACAACAGGGATATAGAGATCTTCCCTGTGCTTCAGGCTATATTTGAAAGCATATACGGAGAGTGCCCCTATAAATCCCCTACGGACATGGGGGTGAATATGGCAGGCAACTGCATCAGTGATGATGAGGTGTGCCGTGCTGCGGCAAATCAGGAGATAATAAGACGTTATTACAAGGAAAGATGTCTGGTTAAAAGAGGCACCGGAAATGTGGATGCCCTTAAGAAGCTGGAGTTTCTGATGAAAAAATCAGGACTGTCATCAGATGACAGACCGGTGGTAAAGCATGCCCTTATAAGGGAGGAGGCTACCCATCATCCTGCCTGCGCATTTGAACTTCCTGACGGCAGCATCATGACAGGCAAGACCACGGATCTTATGATATCCGCGGCTGCAGGGGTCTTAAATACCATAAAGGAGATGGCTGGCATACCCCATGAGGAGCATCTCATATCGCCGGAGGCTCTAAAGCCTATTTTGGAGTTGAACCGTGACAGGCTTAAAAACTCGGATCCAAGGCTCAATATTCATGATGTGCTCACAGCTCTTTCCATATCCAGCTCCATGAATGAAAATGCCAGGCTGGCTTTGAACCAATTAGAAAAGCTCAAGGGACTTGAGATGCACTCCACAGTGCTTTTGGCAGAGTCCGATGAGCGTGTTCTAAGAAAGCTTCTGGTTAATTTCACCTGTGA
>CAMOZG010000092.1 GCA_946630825.1 uncultured Lachnospiraceae bacterium | reverse complement strand
AGATAGGGCGCCACCTCGGGATCATTTGCCACCAGATCCTGAAGACAGATGATCAGATGGATGATGTCCTTGGCGATCACGTATGCAGGAGCTGCCTTTGCACCAAATATCATGGTTATGGGGCGGCTCGGCTTTTTCCCGCTTTTTATCTCAAAATACTTGTAGATGGCATAAAGGGCATTCATCTGCTGTCTCTTGTACTCATGAAGCCTCTTTACCTGAACATCATAGATTGATGCGGGATCTATCTCTATATTCTGGGTCTGCTTTATATACTTTGATGCCCTCTCCTTATTGCCCAGCTTGATCTTTTCAATCTTTGACAAAACCTCGGGATCATCCACATACTTCATAAGCTTTTCAAGCTGGTCCGCATCCTTCATAAACCCGTCGCCGATAAGCTCCTTGATAAGAGCCGTAAGATTCGGATTGCAGTGGATGAGCCATCTGCGGAAGGTGATCCCGTTGGTTTTGTTATTGAACTTCTCAGGATAGATCTTTGAGAAGTTTCTAAGCTCGCTCTTTCTCAATATCTCGGTATGAAGGGCTGCCACGCCGTTTACGGAATATCCGTAATGGATATCCATATGAGCCATATGCACCCTGCCGGTTTCGTCTATGATGTAGGTGGTGGGATCTGCACAGTCTCTTCTTACACGGTTATCCAGCTCTCTTATAATGGGAAGCAGATGGGGAACCACCTCCTCCATGTAATCCATGGGCCACTTTTCCAAAGCCTCTGCCAAAATGGTGTGATTGGTATAGGCGCAGGTCTTTTTCACCTCTGAGATCGCCTCATCCATGGTAAAGCCCCTTAACTGGAGAAGTCTGATAAGTTCGGGGATCACCATTGAGGGATGGGTATCATTTATCTGGATCGCCACATACTCATGGAGATGATGGATATCCCCGCCTCTTTCCTCGGTCTCAGCCAAAATAAGCTGTGCCGCATTTGATACCATGAAATACTGCTGGTATATGCGAAGCACCTGTCCTGCGCGGTCACTGTCGTCAGGATAGAGGAAAAGTGTAAGGTTCTTTTCTATCTGGTTTTTGTCAAAATCTATGGAATCCCCCTTTACCAGGTTCTCATCCACGGAATCCAAGTCAAAAAGGTGGAGCTTATTGATCCCCTGCTGCTCGAAGCCTGGAATATCTATGTCATACATGGCAGAATGTACAGTACACCTCCTGAAAGGCACGGCAAAGCTTCTGCTTGTTCTGTTAAGCCAGCATTTCTCCGTGATCCAGGGATTTTTCACCTCATGCTGGAGACGGTCTGAAAACTTCTGTTCAAAGAGTCCGTAGTGATAATTTAAGCCCACACCGTCACCGGGAAGTCCCAAGGTGGCAATGGAATCCAAAAAGCAGGCTGCCAGGCGTCCCAAGCCGCCGTTACCCAAAGAGGGCTCCGGCTCATACTCCTCTATGAGGCTCAGATCCTTGTTATGCTTTTTAAGAGCCTCCTTTACCTCATCATACATTCCCAGATTTATCAGGTTGTTTGACAAAAGCTTTCCGATAAGAAACTCGGCAGATATGTAGTACACCTTTTTCTTGCCCCCAATGGAAGGACGGTTGCCCATCTCCTCCTTGGTCATGATAAGGAGTCCCTTCTGGATCTCCTCATCCGTGCACTGGTCTATGCCCCGTCCAAAGTTTCTTTTCATAACTTCTTCTATTCTCTGTTCCATTACACTCTCCTTATCTTTTAAATACTTTGCTGAGGATCTGGCTCCTCATCTTCCATACAATACGGTAAGCTTCCTGATCTCAGCCGCCAGCTCGTCTGACATGTCGTCCCTTGACATCCTCCATTTCCAGTTCTCCCCAAGGGTGGAGGGGGTATTGATCCGTGCCTCATTGCCCAGTCCAAGCCAGTCCTGCATGGGGATTATACACATATTTGCCGTGGATGAAAGAGCCGTGCGCACAAGCTTTTTAACTATCACATCCTTCTTGGGAGAATGGCAGTCTATATAGTCCTGCATCTCGGCGTATTCAGCCTTTTTAATACTGTCAAGCCATCCCCTTAAGGTCTCATTGTCATGGGTGCCGGTATAGACCACGCAGTTTTTGTCGTAATTCATAGGCAGATACACATTGGTAGAGCCTGAAGGAGAGCTTTCATCCCTTCCGTCAAAGGCAAACTCCAGCACCTTCATATTGGGAAATCCCGTATCTCTCACAAGCTTTCTTACACTGTCGGTGATAAAGCCCAGATCCTCCGCTATGATATTGATATTACCCAGCTTCTTTTCTATAGCACGAAACAGCTTTTTACCGGGTCCCTTCTTCCACTCTCCGTTTCTTGCATTTTCCGAGCCTGCGGGAATGCTGTAATACTCGTCAAAGCCCCGGAAGTGATCGATCCTTATCACATCATACATCTTCATGCAGCTTTTGATCCGGCGTATCCACCACTCATAGCCTGTGGCTTTATGCCTCTTCCAGTCATAAAGCGGATTGCCCCAGAGCTGACCGTCCTCGGAAAATGCGTCAGGAGGACATCCTGCCACCGCCACCGGCTTTCCTTTTTCATCCATCTGGAAAAGCTCCGGTGATGCCCAGACATCCGCACTGTCCTCTGCCACGTATATGGGGATGTCACCTATTATCTCAATGCCCTTTTTATTTGCATACTTTTTAAGCTTTTTCCACTGCCTGAAAAATTCACACTGCAGCCACTGATAGAATCCGATCTCGTCAGAAAGCCTCTCGGCGGCTTCACTTAGCGCATCCTTATTTCTGAGGCGAAGTTCATCCTCCCACTCCATAAAGGATGCTCCGCCGTGCTCATCCTTCAAAGCCATGAAAAGCGAATAATCCGGCAGCCATTTGCTGTTTTTAGCCACAAATTTATCTACCTTTGCCATGTCATCCCCGGAGAGACGGTGATAGGCTCTGCGAAGAAGCGGATATCTTTTTTCATACAAAAGACCGTAGTCAATATAGCCATCCGTGGATTTCATACGGGTGTGATCGCACTCAGCCTTTTTCAAAAGCCCCCTCTCAATAAGCTCCGTCAGATCGATAAAATAGGGATTCCCCGCAAATGTGGAAAAGGACTGGTAGGGTGAATCTCCATAGCTGGTCTGTCCCACGGGCAGGATCTGCCAATAGCTTTGACCTGCATCCGCCAGAAAATCCACAAATTTGTAAGCCTCCTTGGAAAAGCATCCTATACCATATGCCCCCGGCAGAGAAAAAACCGGAAGCAGCACACCACTTTTTCTCATTGGCACCTCCTAACCTCATCCAAGGTGGGCATCACCCTTAAGGCTCCCTTTCTGGAAGTGATGATGGATGCCGCAGCATTGGAAAAATCGAGCATGGTCTTAAGCTTATCCTTGTCAAAGCCGTCTATTCCGTACTCCAAAACATGGTACAAAACACATGCCATAAATGTGTCCCCTGCACCGGTGGTCTCTATGGTGTCATCCCGAAGCTTGGCTTTGCCTGTCACCCTTTCATCACCGTAAAAGGCGCGGCTGCCATCAGGTCCCATGGATGCGCATATTAGCTTCGGCGCCCCGTCCCCGCAGTTTTCCATGATCTTTTCTATGCCTGCATCAATATCTGCTGTACCGGTGATGAATTCTATCTCGTTGTCAGAGATCTTAAGCACATCACAGTTTTTGATGCCCCACCATATCGCCTCTTTGGCAGCATCCTCTGATGACCAGAGGGGAGCTCTGTAATTAGGATCAAAGGATATCAAAGCCCCGGCTTCTCTTGCCGCTGCCACTGAGGTTTTGGTGGCATATGCCACACCCTCTGCCGTCATGGAAAGGGTGCCAAAGTGGAATATCTTTGTATCCTCCAAAAGGCTTTTATCCACTTCGTCGGCGGACAGCATCATATCCGCACCGGGATTTCTGTAAAAGGAAAAGTCCCGGTCACCCCCCGGATATGTGTGTACAAAAGCCAGTGTGGTATGTACCTCTTTATCAAATATCAGATTCCGGGAATCTATGCCTACGGACTCTATGGTGTCCTTAAGCATCCTGCCAAACATGTCATCCCCAACCTTGCCAATAAAGGCTGTTTTCTTTCCTAAATTGGAAAGCATGGAAAGTACGTTGCAGGGAGCTCCTCCCGGGTTTGCCTCCATCATGGGATTGCCCTGGGGGCTGTCGCCGTTTTCCGTGAAATCTATAAGCAGCTCTCCTAAAGCCACCACATCATATGTACCCATTATCTGCCTCCCCTCTTTGCTTTTTGTTTATTGGCTTTTTTGCCGTAGCCGATATGCAGCCATTTGAAACCGTAGGGCTCTATTCCGAAATCATCTGCCCTTGCGCTCTCTTTTGTCCACATATCCGTAAAATCCTCATCCGCATCCGTCCGTATCCACTGGGGATCCCGGCTGAAATTAAATATGCAAAGCACCTTCTCATCATTTAGATAACGCCCCATCATTACCACACAGTCATTGCCTGTGGGAATAAGCCAGGTATCCGCCTCTGAACGAAATGCATCTGATGAAGCCCGAAGCTTTGTAAGCTTTTTTATGGCATTGTATATACGGCTCTCCCGGGTGTCTTTCTTTTTGATCTTTTTCTCATCATCCCAGTTAAAGGCTCCCCGGTGAAGATATCTGCTGTCATCACGTCTTAAGGGGTCATCATGGTATGAGTAATCATTAAGCTGACCTATCTCGTCTCCCGAATAAAGCACCGGTATCCCGGAAAGGGAAAGCAAAAATGCATGGAGCATAATATCCAGAGTAATGCCTCTTGAAAGCTTTTCATTATTAAGCTCATACTCCGCCGCCTCTATACCGCACAATGATGCGGTTGTACCGCAGAGCCTGGCATCCCCCAGCCTGGGATCGTCATTATAAAGCTCGCCTCTGGCATCACTGCCGTACACATATCCCCTGAAATAGTCATTGAGATATTTTTTGTGCTTTACCTCTTCCACCCCAAATGCTTTGAGATAGTTGTAATCCAAGCCCCAGCCTATGTCGTCGTGACATCTGAGATAGTTCAAAAATACATAGTCCCTGGGCAGGGTAAAGGTCTTATAAAGCTGATCCTGCAAAAGCCTGGTGTCGTGGGTAGCCACCGTATGCCAGATGGATGCCATGGTGGTCACATTATAAAGAAGGTTGCACTCCGGCTTTTCCACTGTGCCAAAGTAGGGCACCACTTCCTTGGGCTCCATTACCACCTCCCCTAAAAGCAGGGTCCCCGGGCACACTATCTCGGCAGCTATCCTCATCATACGAACCAATGTATGAACCTGGGGAAGATTGCGGCAGTTGGTCCCCGGAGTCTTCCATATGTATGGTGTGGCATCAAGCCTTACTATATCCACTCCCTGATTGCACAGGTAGAGCATATTCTCCGTCATATCGTTAAATACCACAGGATTGCGATAGTTCAGATCCCACTGATAGGGGTAAAAGGTGGTCATGACCACCTTGCCTGCCTCATGACACCAGGTGAAATTACCCGGAGCCGTCTGGGGAAATACCTGAGGCACATATTTTTCAAACTCATTTGGTATGGACCAGTCGTCAAAAAAGAAATACCTCTCCTGGTAGGAACGGTCTCCCTCCCTGGCACGCTTTGCCCATTCGTGATCCTCACTGGTGTGGTTCATCACAAAGTCAAGGCACAGGGAAATGCCTGCATCATGACAGTCCTCCGCCAATCCTGACAGCTCTTCCATGGTGCCTATCTTGGGATCCACCTTGCGAAAATCCGAGACAGCATAGCCACCGTCCGACCTGCCCTCGGGGCTCTCCAAAAGGGGCATCAGATGAAGGTAGTTGATCCCGGTGGATTTGATATAGTCAATATGGTCTCTGACTCCCGAAAGATTTCCGCCGAAGTTGTCTGCATATAAAAGCATGCCCAGTCTCTTATTGTCCTTGTACCAGTCACCCTTCTGGCAGCGCTTCTTATCCCAGGCTTTGAGACTGTCGCTTCTTTCACCCTCCATCTTCCGAAGCATCTCGATAAAATAATCAAATGCCCCGTAATCATCATGATAAAGCTCATAGTAAAGCCATTTCAGCTCGTCATAGTATTTTGCGAGTCTTTCATCAAATACTGTTTTTTTCTTTGCCATTTTCTTCTCCATTATCATTGTCCTTGTCCTTTTCATCACCCGGTCCTTCTATCTGTCTTTTTATCACCGGATAGTAAAAAATGGATGACAGATAAGCCGGAAGGGATATGCCCAATATGGCAAATATGGGCAAAAGCCTGTATGAGTGTGTGAAGATAAACATAAGCACCGCCCATATTATCATCATTGCCGCAGTCCGTGGCAAAGCCCCTATTGCCATTAAAAAGGAGTTTTTAAACTTTGCAGCCACTCCGTTTTCAAATTTGGCAGCCAGCGGGAAAAACCAGACATACACAGCCAGATAGACTATACAACCTGCATAGATCAGCACCAGAGGGATATTTTTCCCATCCCCCTCCACAGATCCTATGGTACTGTAGTCAAAATATAAAAATGCTCCGAATCCCAGAAATATAAGCCATGCCGGTGTCACGCTTTTTATATTGTCCTTAAACTGTTTAAAGTACATGGATGCCACATGAGTGTCTTCCTCATCTACCATCTTCATAATACAGTAATGCAATGATGCTAAGGCGGCACCGCAGGTTACAATGGGAATAGAGCAGATAATAGTCAAAATATTAAGCAGTAAAAGTGTTACCAGTTCGGACATGGCCCGAAAGATGGGACCATCCGACGAAAAAAAAGAATTCATGTATCTCCTTGTATAAAAAGGGCCGCAAGAAATGCCCTGCGGCCCAAAAGATCATTAGCCCTTAACTGCTCCCTCTATCATACCGTTCATGATCTGCTTTTGAGCGATCAGGAAGAGGATGACTATGGGAACAATAGCTAAAAGTGCTGCTGCCAGGATCAGATTCCACTGCTTTACATAGGAACCTACAAATGCCTGTACAGCCACCGGCAGGGTCTTGACCAACCCGTTTTGTCCCAGCATCATGGAGGGAAGCAGGTAGTCATTCCAGATCCACATACCATTAAGAATGGTAACAGTGGTGATAACCGGTGTAAGAAGAGGGAATATTACCCTGAAAAATGTCTGCTCGGGTCTGCAGCCGTCAATGGATGCAGCCTCCTCAAGCTCGTAGGGAATACCCTTGATAAATCCGTTAAGTATAAACACTGTCATGGCTCCGCCGAATCCCAGATAGGCAAATACGATACCCGGTACGGACTGAAGCAGCGGTATACCAATGAACTTACCTGTATCACGGAAGGTGGAAATAAGCGGAAGCATAACCACCTGGAAAGGTATGATCATGGATGCTATGAATGTAAAGTAGATGACAGTGGACCACTTGGTCTTGTTTCGGCAGATGACCCAGGCTGCCATGGCTCCGAATACAGCCAGAAGCACCAGTGAGACCACGGTGATTATCACCGAATAGCCAAAGGCATGCCAAAACATAAAGTGTGTATTGTTAATAACGTCATTAAGGTTCTGTATAAGCTGACCGAAGCTGGCATCATTAAGTCCAATAGGATTGGATGTGATTGCCTCGGTGGGCTTCATGGAGTTGATCACCACCAGAAAGAAGGGGAACAACACGTATATAGCTATAACAATGGCTATAACAAGCTTTATAACTACAGAAGATGTTTTTTCTTTTGTATGCATTACAGCTCCACCTCCTTCTTATTGGATACACGAACCTGAATAATGGATACCACGGCAAGTATGATGAAGAACAGCACTGCCTTGGACTCACCAAAGGCGTATTTGTTCTCGATAACCGCCGTACTGTAAATATTCAGTGCCAGCATCTCAGTACCGTTTGTCAGATAGGAGCCCATAAAGTCTGCCACGGATCCTGTACCGTTTGTCAATGCCAGGTTCACGTCAAACTGCTTAAACGCAGAAGTCAGTGTAAGGAAAGTACAGATAGTAATGGTGGGTGCTATCATGGGTATCTTGATATTGAAAAGTGTCTGCATAGGAGAAGCTCCGTCAATGGCAGCCGCCTCTATTACATCCCCGGGAACCGTATTAAGTCCGGTGATATAGATCAGCATGATATATCCTGCATACTGCCATACATACACTATGATGATACCGATAAATGCGGTCTTGGTCTCCGACAGCATGGAATATCTGCTGTCAAAAAGCGCCGTGGTCATCTTGGTTACAACATTGGAGAAAATAAACTGCCAGATATAACCAAGTACGATACCTCCGATAAGGTTGGGCAGGAAGTATGATGCCCTGAAAAATCCCATTCCCTTAAGCTTTGAAGTACAAAGCAGTGCTAAAAGAAATGCCACTAAATTTACCATGATCATGTTTACCACCACAAAGAGGAAGGTAATTACTATAGACCAGATAAAGCTGGGCTGAGAAAAGATCTTGGCATAGTTTTCAAAGCCAACCACATTTCTGACACGGATTCCATCCCAGTCTGTAAAGGAATATCCGATACCTAAAACCAAAGGTATGATAACCGTTACCAAAAATGCAAACAACAGCGGGAACAGGAAAATAATGTTAATAATTGCTCTGTGGTATCTCATGGTGGGCAGAATATAAAGCCCGAAATACAACAGAACCATGCCTATGATAAGCATAGGTCCTCTGGCTTCGGATCCTGATCCCGAAAGATCAAGCATCAATCCTCTCACTGCAAGAACTATACCTATTGCCAGCATCAATATGGAACAGATACGTCTTGCACCTACATTTTCATTCCCCATAGGATCCCCCCTTTCTTATAATTTGAGGGCAGAGGCATGTGCCCCTGCCCTCATGAGTTCTTATTATTATTTTATGACTTTACGCATTACTCAGCGTAGTAACTCTTGATAACCTGACCAATGGTGTCCACAAATCCCTGTGCATCAAACTTGCCCTGTGCGTAGTCTGCGAATACCTGGCATGTCTCGTTCTGAAGGCCGTCCTTCTTGAGCATGGTGTGCCATCCTGAATACTTACCGGATGTGATGTACTCGTTCATGCTCTTGTAGAAAGGATTGGTAGCTTCATACTGGCAGTCATCAAAAGGAGAAACCAGTCCGGCATCATTTACAAGGATGTTCTGAGCGGAATCACCTGCGCACCAGTTAAAGAATTCCTTTGCACCTTCTACATTACCATCAGAGTATGCAACCCAGTATGAGGGAGGTCCGGCGATAATTGTATCAATGCCATCCTCAAATGCATAGGGAGCAAAGCCCATCTCGAAGTCCTTAGGCTCAGTTACGCACCAGTTACCCTGTGTGATGAATGCATACTTACCGGCTACGAAGTTTGCAACCTGATCATCATAAGTACCGTCTACAAGAAGCTCAGGATCAGAATACTGGTTCATCATGCCTACAAACTCTGCAAAGTGAAGCATACGATCTGTGTCGATCTGTCCACCGTCATTAAGAAGATCAATGTATGTGGTGTCATCAGCCTTAAGGCCTGCATCCAGATACTGACCAAATACGTGTGTACCTGAAGACCATCCAAGGTTAGCAGGCTCTG
>CAMOZG010000091.1 GCA_946630825.1 uncultured Lachnospiraceae bacterium | reverse complement strand
TAAGGAGGAAACAAAATGAAGGTAGGAGTTATTGGTGCGGGCACAATGGGCCAGGGCATCGCAAAGGCATTCGCACAGATCGACGGCTACGAAGTAGCTCTGTGCGACATCAAGCAGGAGTGGGCTGAAGGCGGCAAGGACAAGATCGCCAAGGGCTACGCCAGACTTGTGGAAAAAGGCAAGATGGATCAGGCCAAGGTAGATGAGATCGTAGGAAAGATCACTCCCGGATTAAAGGAAGATCTTTGCAAGGACTGTGATCTTATTGTTGAGGCTGCATTCGAGGACATGGAGGTGAAAAAGACCACCTTCAAAGAGCTGGATGAGATCTGCAAGGAGTCATGTGTATTCGCAAGTAACACATCATCCCTTTCCATCACAGAGATCGGCAGCGCAGTAAAGCGTCCTCTTATCGGTATGCATTTCTTCAACCCTGCAGACCGCATGAAGCTGGTTGAGGTTATCGCAGGAGTAAACACTCCTAAGGAAACCGTTGACTGCATCAAAAAGATCTCTGAGGAGATCGGCAAGACACCGGTACAGGTAAATGAGGCAGCAGGCTTCGTAGTAAACCGTATCCTCATTCCTATGATCAACGAGGCAGCTTTCATCAAGATGGAAGGTGTATCAGATATCGCAGGCATTGACGCAGCCATGAAGCTGGGCGCAAATCATCCTATGGGACCCCTTGAGCTGGGTGACTTCATTGGACTTGATATCTGCCTTGCAATCATGGATGTTCTCTACAACGAGACCGGCGATTCCAAGTATCGTGCCTGCCCTCTCATCAGAAAGATGGTTCGCGGCGGCAACTTAGGTGCCAAGTCCGGCAAGGGATTCTATATCTACAACGCAGACCGCACCAAAACACCTGTTGATGCTAATTAATTAATATTTTATGTCAGCGAGCCGGTGCGGGTATTTTTTGATTGCTTTCCGCAGAGTCGGCAGAGCGTTCCGAGAATCCGTCGTACAGCCGTTAGGCAGACGACTTCAGGAGTATGCCTTACGGATGTTCGACTAGTCGAGGTAGAGCGGCGACCGACCAAGGAAAGTAACAAAATATAGCTGTGCCGGCGACCGGCATAAGGAAAGGAAAATTTTTCATGGAATTTACATTAGATAAAAAACATGAGATGGCGAGACAGCTCTTCGCTGAATTCGCCGAAAAAGAGGTTAAGCCTCTCGCTCAGGAGACTGACGAAACAGAGGCATTCCCTAGGGAGACCGTGACAAAGATGCAGAAGCTCGGCTTCATGGGCATCCCCATCCCCAAGGAGTATGGCGGCCAGGGCTGCGACGTTCTCACCTATGTAATGTGCGTAGAGGAGCTGTCCAAAGTCTGCGGTACCACCGGAGTTATCGTATCCGCCCACACATCACTTTGCTGCGATCCCATCCTCACCTATGGTACAGAGGAGCAGAAGCAGAAATACCTTGTTCCTTTGGCAAAGGGTGAAAAGCTTGGTGCATTCGCTCTTACAGAGCCCGGCGCAGGAACAGACGCCCAGGGTGCACAGACCAAGGCTGTAGAGGATGGAGACGAGTGGGTTCTTAACGGATCAAAGTGCTTCATCACCAATGGTAAGGAAGCAGATATCTATATTATCTTCGCAGTTACAGACATCATTGAAGATAAGAAGGGTCGTCCCCAGAAGAGATTTTCAGCATTTATCGTTGAAAAGGGAACCCCCGGTTTCTCCTTCGGAACAAAGGAAAAGAAGATGGGTATCCGCGGATCAGCAACCTATGAGCTGATCTTTGAGGATTGCCGTATCCCTAAGGAAAATCTTCTTGGAACCCGTGGCAAGGGCTTTGCCGCAGCTATGCACACCCTTGACGGCGGACGTATCGGTATCGCTGCCCAGGCTTTGGGACTTGGCGAGGGAGCTTTGCAGGCCACTATCGACTTTGTTAAGGAAAGAAAGCAGTTCGGCCGTCCTATCGCTGCTTTCCAGAATACACAGTTCCAGCTTGCTGATATGGCTACACGTATGCAGGCTGCCCAGTTCATGGTTTACAATGCAGCTATGGCAAAGCAGAATAAGCCCGTTTACTCCTTTGAGGCAGCACAGGCAAAGCTCTTTGCAGCAGAAGCAGCCATGGCAGTTACCACAAAGGCTGTTCAGCTTCATGGTGGATATGGTTATACCAGAGAGTATGATGTTGAGCGCATGATGCGTGATGCCAAGATCACGGAGATCTATGAAGGAACTTCGGAAGTTCAGAGAATGGTTATATCCGGAGCTTTACTTAAGTAACGACTATAGTCTGAATATTTATTGTTGTTTTCTGCAGAGTCAGCGGAATGCACCGAAGAACCAAAGAAAACAATTATAAATATGAAGACGGAAAGGGATAATATGAAAATAGTAGTATGTGTAAAACAGGTTCCGGATACTAAAAACGGCGTGGTTTTTAATCCGGACGGAACACTTAATCGTGGGGCCATGGACAAGGTCATGAACCCCGACGATAAGGCAGGACTGGAGGTGGCTCTTCGTCTTAAGGAGGCTAACCCCGGCACAGAGATCACAGTGGTTACCATGGGAATCCCTGATGCGGATTCTGTACTTAGAGAAGCTTTTGCCATGGGTGCTGATAAGGGCGTTCTTATTACAGACCGTGTACTGGGCGGCGCAGATACCTGGGCTACCAGCTCAACCATAGCAGCAGGCATCAGAAATCTGGACTACGATCTTATCGTTACAGGCCGTCAGGCTATAGACGGAGATACTGCTCAGGTTGGTCCCCAGATAGCTGAGCATCTGGGACTTCCGGTTATCTCCTATGCAGCAAATGTTTCCGTAGAGGGAGATTCAGTAGTTGTGGATCGTCAGTATGATGACCGCATACATAAGCTCAAGGTCAAGATGCCTGCACTGGTGACTTGCCTTTCAGAGACCACAGAGCCCCGTTATATGACTCCCGGCGGTATCTTTGATGCCTTCGATAAGGAAGTAACAGTATGGGGCAGGGCAGATCTTAAGGATCTGGATGATGGCGATATAGGTCTGGCAGGATCTCCTACCAAGATCGCAAAGGCATCAGACAAGGTTCGTAAGGGTGCCGGTGAGAAGCGTGCAGATCTGGATGCTGCAGGAGCTTGCTCATACATTTTTGATAAATTAAAAGAAAAGCACGTCATATAATAGGAGGTATCACATGGCTTTAGAAGATTATAAGGGAGTATTTACCTTTGCCGAGCAGGTGGACCACAAATTAGCAGGCGTGGCTTTAGAACTCATAGGCAAGGGAAAGGATCTGGCTGCAGACCTTGGATGCGAGGTTACAGCGGTACTTTTGGGAAGCGGCATTACAGATCTGGCAGACACTTTAGCAGAGTATGGAGCAGATCACGTTATCGTGGTTGACGATCCCAAGCTTGAGAATTACAGGACTGAGCCCTATGCACAGGCTCTGGCAGGAGTTATCAATGAGTTCAAGCCGGAGATCATGCTGGTGGGTGCTACAGCCATAGGCCGTGACCTTGGTCCTACAGTTTCTGCCAGGGTTAAGACAGGACTTACAGCAGACTGTACATCACTGGATATCGGTCAGTTCCCTCTGAATGCGGATCCTGCTGATGCAAAGCAGAACCAGCTTCTGATGACCCGTCCCGCATTTGGCGGCAATACCATTGCTACCATTGCCTGCCCTGATCACAGGCCTCAGATGGCTACCGTTCGTCCCGGCGTTATGATCAAGAAGGATCCCGAAAAGGGTAAGAAGGCTGATGTTATTGACTTCAAGCCCGACCTTTCAGAGAATAACCGTTATGTGGAGATTATCGACATCATCAAGGAGACCAAAAAGACCGCAGACATCATGGCTGCAAAGATCCTGGTTTCCGGCGGACGTGGAGTAGGCTCTGCAGAAAACTTCAAGATCTTAGAGGATCTGGCAGAGGCTATCGGCGGAACAGTAAGCTGCTCCCGTGCAGTAGTGGATAATGGATGGAAGCCCAAGGATCTGCAGGTTGGACAGACAGGAAAGACTGTTCGTCCCAATGTGTACTTTGCAATCGGTATATCCGGTGCTATCCAGCACGTAGCAGGTATGGAAGAGTCTGACATCATTATTGCCATCAATAAGGATGAATCAGCACCTATCTTTGATGTAGCTGACTATGGTGTGGTAGGAGATCTGAATAAGATAGTTCCCGCACTTACAGAGGCTATCAAGGCTGAACTTGCAAAATAAAAATCATAATAAAAAGAGGGCTTTTAGCCCTCTTTTTTTATGCGCTTTTATCCAGATTTTTCATTGCAGTTGAAAGCATAAGCTTTATGCGGTTTAGCTGGTTTACTTCACTGGCTCCCGGATCGTAGTCTATGGCTACCACATTGGCTGTGGGGTTTTCATGACGAAGCTTTTTGATAACACCCTTACCTACCACATGGTTGGGCAGGCAGCCGAAGGGCTGGATGCAGACGATATTTTTTGCCCCGCTTTCCATAAGCTCCATCATCTCCCCGGTCAAAAACCAGCCTTCGCCGGTCTGGTTGCCGATAGAAACTATGGGTTCGGCAAGTCGTGCCAGGTCATCAATATGTGCGGGAGGATCAAAGTGTTTGCTCTTTTCAAATTCATCCCTGGCTGCCGATCTGAGCCATTCGAAGAATTTGATCAGCAGGTTGGAGCGCCGCATCATCTTTTTGTCTGTACCCAGGTTTTTGTATTTGAAATTCTCGTTGTACAGGCAGTAAAGCAGGAAGTCTGTCAGGTCGGGAACCACTGCTTCGGCGCCTTCGGATTCCAAAAGCTCCACCAGATGATTGTTGGCGGCAGGGAGAAATTTCACCAGTATCTCGCCAACCACACCTACCCGGGGCTTTTTCACATCCCGAAGGGGAAGGGCATCAAAGTCACGGATTATCTGTCTGCACATCTTTTTGTATTTGCCATGGGAAAGCATGTGGTCTGAGGTGACAAAGTCAAGGACCTGCTTTTTCCATTTCTCATGAAGGGCGTCTGCGGAGCCGGGCACAGCCTCATAGGGTCTGGTGCGATACAGGCAGCGCATGAATATATCTCCGAAAATAAGGGCGTAAAGTCCGTGCTGAATAAGCTTTGGAGTAAAGGTAAAGCCGGGATTTTTTTCCAGTCCCACCATGTTTATGGAGATGACGGGAATATCCCCGTAGCCCGCTTTTTTAAGAGCTCTTCTTATGAAACCGATATAGTTGGAAGCCCGGCATCCGCCTCCCGTCTGGGAGATGAGGATGGCTGTCTTTGACATATCATATTCACCGGTGGCTATGGCTGCCATAAGCTGTCCCACCACGATAAGAGAGGGGTAGCAGGCGTCGTTGTTTACGTATTTCAAGCCTACATCCACACATTCCCTGGCGGATATATCCGGTATGATGAGGTTATAGCCAGCGGCACCAAAGGCAGGAGCCAAAAGCTCAAAGTGTATGGGAGACATCTCCGGGCAGAGAATGGTGTAGTTCTTTTTCATCTCCTTGGTAAATACCCGCCGGTTATAATTTGCAGGGCGGATCTCTCTGGGCTTTTTGCGTCTTTCCTTTACACGGATGGCGGCTATCAATGAGCGGATCCTGATCCTGGCGGCACCAAGGTTGTTGACCTCGTCGATCTTAAGGCAGGTGTATATCTTGCCTGAGCCTGTAAGGATGTCGGAGACGCAGTCAGTGGTCACCGCATCCAGTCCACAGCCGAAGGAGTTAAGCTGGATCACATCTAAGTTGTCTGTCTTTTTGGCATAGTTTGCAGCGGCATACATACGGCTGTGGAACATCCACTGATCCATTACTATAAGGGGACGCTCCAGCTCTCCCAGATGTGAAATGGAATCCTCTGTAAGAACAGCCATGCCATAGCTTGTTATCAGTTCAGGTATGCCGTGGTTGATTTCAGGATCAACATGGTAGGGACGGCCGGCAAGGACTATTCCACGGCGTCCTGTGTCCTCAAGATACTTCAATACCTCTTCGCCCTTTTTGGACATATCGGATCTGAAGGTCTCCTGTTCTGCCCATGCCTTGTGAGCGGCATTACGGATCTCCTTTACGGGAATATCGGGGAATTCTTCGGCAAAGACCTCCACAAGACGGTTGCTTAAAATCTCCTCAGAAGAAAATGCCATGAAAGGATTTAAAAAGCGTACCTTTCCGCTGGTGATCTCGTCCACATTGTTTTTAATGTTTTCCGAATAGGATGTGACTATGGGGCAGTTGTAGTGGTTGTTGGAATCCGGGAACTCATTCCTTTCGTAGGGAATGGCGGGATAAAAGATAAAGTCCACATTGCCCTTGTCTATGAGCCACTGAATATGTCCGTGTGCCAGCTTGGCGGGGTAGCACTCTGATTCACTGGGGATGGATTCGATACCCAGTTCATATACCTTGTGGGTGGAGCGGGGTGACAATACCGTAGCAAATCCCAGCTCCTTCCAGAAGGTTGCCCAGTAGGGATAATTTTCATAGAGATTCAAGACCCTTGGAATACCTACCACACCTCGGATGGCATCTTCGCGCTTAAGAGGCTTATAGGAGAAAAGTCTCTTATACTTATAGTCATAAAGGTTGGGGATGTTGTCCTTGTTCTTTTCAAGTCCCAGTCCTCTTTCGCACCGGTTTCCGGTAATAAACTTTCTGCCGTCGGAAAAGTGGTTTATGGTCAAAAGACAGTGATTATTACAGCCCTGACATCTGGAAAGCTCGGTATCAAAGGTAAGTTTTAGCATCTCTTCAATGGGAAGCATGGAGGTCTTGATGGACATATGCTCTGTGCCTATATCCGCCATATCCTCTATGGCATCCTGATACCGTTCTCTTGCAATAAGAGCCGCGCCGAATGCACCCATGATACCGGCTATGTCGGGACGGACCGCCTCCACCTTTGATATCTTTTCAAAGGCTCTTAAAACAGCGTCATTGTAAAAAGTGCCGCCCTGAACCACCACATGGGAGCCCAGATCCGAAGCGTCGGAAAGCTTTATGACCTTAAAGAGTGCGTTTTTTATAACGGAGTAAGCCAGACCTGCAGAGATATCCGCCACGGAGGCGCCTTCCTTCTGTGCCTGTTTTACCTTACTGTTCATAAATACTGTGCAGCGGGTCCCCAGATCAATGGGATGTGCTGCAAAAAGAGCCTCCTTTGCGAAATCCTTTACAGAGAAATTCAGGGACTTTGCAAAGGTCTCAATAAAGGAGCCGCAGCCGGAGGAGCAGGCTTCATTAAGGAGAACCGAGTCCACGGCGTTGTCCTTTATCTTGATGCACTTCATATCCTGACCGCCGATATCAAGGATGCAGTCCACCTTTTTGTCAAAGTAAGCTGCCGCATAATAGTGAGCCACCGTCTCCACCTCTCCGTGATCCAGCTTAAAGGCGGATTTTAAGAGAGCCTCACCGTAACCGGTGGAGCAGGATTGTACTATACTTACGTCCTTGGGCAAAAGCTCCTTGATCTCCTTCATGGCACGGATCGAGGTGAGAAGGGGAGAGCCGTTGTTGTTGTCATAAAAGGAATATAAAAGCCTGCCGTCCTCACCTATGAGGGCGACCTTTGTGGTGGTGCTGCCTGCATCTATACCTAAAAAGGCTTTTCCCGAATAGCTTTTTAAATCTGCGGTAGGCACATGATTTTCGCTGTGTCTGGATAAAAATTCATCATAGGCAGCTTCATTTTCAAAAAGAGGATCGAGACGTGCCACCTCAAATTCCATATGAAGATCATGGGACAGGCTGTCTATAACCTGATCTATGGGTCTTTTGGACTCCTTCGAAAAGCTTAAGGCAGAACCTATGGCTGCAAAAAGATGGGAGTTTTCCGGGATGATGGTATGCTCATCATCCAACTTTAAAGTGCGTATAAAGGTCTCCCTGAGCTGATCCAAAAAGTGAAGAGGTCCGCCCAAAAATGCCACATGACCCCGGATGGGCTTGCCACAGGCGAGACCGGAGATGGTCTGATTTACCACTGCCTGAAGTATGGAGGCGGAAAGATCCTCCCTGGTGGCTCCCTCATTTATAAGGGGCTGGATATCGGTCTTTGCAAAGACTCCGCAGCGTGCAGCTATCGGGTAGATCTCCTTGTAGCTTTTTGCATATTCATTAAGACCCGAGGCATCCGTCTGTATCAAAGATGCCATCTGGTCGATAAATGACCCGGTGCCGCCCGCGCAGATACCGTTCATTCTCTGCTCCACATTGCCGTTTTCAAAGTAGATTATCTTGGCATCCTCACCGCCTAATTCTATTGCCACGTCTGTCTGGGGAGCCTCATGGGTGAGGGCAGTTGAAACAGCAACCACTTCCTGGGTAAAGGGGATCTCCAAATGTCTTGCCAGGGTAAGTCCGCCGGAACCGGTGATGACCGGGCATATGGTGGCATCCCCTGTCACCTGGCGGGCTTTTACCATAAGATCCAAAAGGGTCTCTCTTATATTTGCAAAATGTCTCTTGTAATCGGAAAAGACCAGGTTGTCATTTGAATCCAATATAGCCACCTTTACCGTGGTGGAACCTATATCTATACCTGCTTTGTAAAAACTGTTCTCCATTTTTTCTTCCTTAACTAATATATCTAAATATCAACTTCACTATGATAAAAAGATTTTCTTGATTTTTCAATCGACAAAAGCACGGATTTGTCATATAATTATATGGCTTATGTTGTGAAAGGTGATAATATATGTGGAATAAACTGGAAAGAAAAATCGGTAAATACGCTGTGCCGAAGCTTATAAATTATCTGATCGGCGGATATGCCGTAGGGTATCTGTTTGAGTTTTTAGCTCAGGTTTTGGGCTTTTCCTTTATTACGTATCTGACGCTGGAGCCCTACTATATCATTCATGAATTTCAGATATGGAGGATCATTACCTGGGTGCTGATAGCTCCCCAGCAGAACATCCTTTTTGCACTTATCATGATGTTCTTTTACTGGCAGCTCGGTACAGTCTTGGAACAGACCTGGGGCACCTTTAAGTTCAATGTATACATATTCGGCGGCATCATATTTACTGTGATAGGAGCCTTTGTGCTCTATGGGGTCTATGGGATTTTAAACGGTGCTCCGGTGATGATAGGAGCCTATTTCAGTACATATTACATCAATATGTCCATATTTTTGGCATTTGCAATGAGTTACCCGGATATGCAGATCCTTTTGTACTTCCTGATACCGGTGAAAATGAAGTGGATGGCGGTGGTCTACGGAGTGCTGATATTCTTCGAGTTTTTCTCCGTGGGCTGGGCAGGCAGGGTGGCTATCATTTCATCCCTTTTAAACTTTTTGATATTCTTTGTGACCACTAGAAACTGGCGGAGCATATCTCCTAAGGAGCAGATGAGAAAAGCCAGATACAGGCAGGCAACCGGGGGAGGCTTCGGAGGCTTCTCCGGTTTTGGAAATGAGAATGCAAAAAGAGAACAGGGGACACGGCAGGGACAGCCACCCAGGCAGCAGCCTGTAGGACGTCACAAGTGCGCCATATGCGGTCGCACAGATGTGAGCAACCCTGAGCTTACCTTCCGTTTTTGCAGCAAATGCAATGGAAATTACGAATACTGTAACGACCACTTGTTTACCCACAGGCATGTAGAATAATTGAAG
>CAMOZG010000090.1 GCA_946630825.1 uncultured Lachnospiraceae bacterium | reverse complement strand
TCCATTGGGAGTCACTAAGAAGATAAAATTGGTGACCTTTTGTAAATTGCCGTCTATGGCATAGCAGGCTCCGGAAACAAAGTCGATTATACGCTGTGCCAGTGCAAGATCAAGTCCCTCCATATTAAGTACAACTGTACGATCAGCCAAAAGGGTCTCTGATATGTCTCTTGCGTCTTCAAAGGCGGAAGGCTTAACAACTATAACCTCCATGCCTGCAACGGACTTTTTATTGCCTCTGACGGGGGTAAACCGGGAAATACTGGCTCTGGGTTTTGCAGCAGAGCTGTTATCCTCCGATTTTTTAACAAACAGAGATTTTTTAGGTTCTTCCTCTTCTTCTATTTCTTCCTCTTCATCATAATCGTCATCATAGTCTCCGTCTCCAAGTCTCATGGCATCAAGCATCTTATCAAAAACGCCCATATTAAGCTCTCCTTTGCATTGTTTTTGTGTCAGGATCAGATATGACCGTAATCACGTTCTCCGAAGATACCTGTACCTACGCGAACCATGGTAGCGCCCTCTTCTATTGCCACCATATAATCTCCGGTCATACCCATGGACAAAATATCCATAGATACATTATCAATGTTTTTAGCGGCTATGTCAATAGATAAATCCTTTATTTTGTGGAAAATCCACCGGTTTTCCTCAGAATCCACAACATATGGTGCGATAGTCATAAGTCCCATGACCTTGACCCCATCCAGTTCGGCTACCTGGCGTATAAGTTCCTCTGTGTCCTCTACGGAAACGCCGAATTTGGAGTCTTCCTCCGCCACATTCACCTCTATTAATACAGGGATCACGATCCCTCTTTTTTTAGCCTGGATATTGATCTCCTCAGCCAGCCTGTAGCTGTCTACAGAGTGGATCAGACTTACACGCCCTGCTATATACTTTACCTTATTGCGCTGCAAATGGCCTATCATATGCCAGGAAATATCCTTCGGCAGAGCATCTATCTTTTTATCCAGCTCCTGGACCTTATTCTCACCAAACACCCTGGTTCCGGCGTCATAGGCCTCCTTAAGGGTCTCTATGGGCTTAGTCTTGCTGACAGCTATAAGGGTAACCTCAGAGGGATCCCTGCCTGCCTTTTCGCAAGCGATCTTAATATTCTCATAAACCCGGCTTAAATTATCCTTCAGCATAAAATCACCTCACCTCAAAACATCATTTTCTTTTACCTTGTCACCTTGCAAAACAATACGGTCATAGAGGGAGATCCCATAATCCGTACCGGTCTTGACAATGGTGTAATCCTCGTTCTGATATATGATCTCTATCTGCTTAAATACAGTATAGCCCTTATTTACATTGTAAACTCCCGAAAGAGTGGCTTTATCCGTGCCTATTACATAGATCTCGCTTGAATCGGGATGGATGATCACATCCCCCTGCTCAAAATACTCGGAATCAATATAATAGCTGTCCTCGGTCTCATAATAGATAGTGGTATTAAAAAAGGAATTTCCGTTTTCTATGTCCTTTTTAAGCAGCCCCTCGCTCTTACTGTCATTTCCCTTGAAAAAGTAATCCTTGGGAACTGCAAAAAATGTCTTTTCCACAATGGCGGAATTAGGGATCTTAAGACCAGCTCTTTCATCAAGCAAAAGATCCACCGGAACAAACCTTGAATCCGCATACCTTTCCATGGAGTCATCAAGTGTCAGTATGAGATAGTTTGTACCTGCCTGCTCCTTCAGCTTGCATTTACACCAGGTACGTGCATTGTCCTCGGAAAACTCGATCTCGATCACCGACATATCCTTAAGGACCTCCACAGCCTCTTCACTAACAGGAATGACCATGTTCCATTTTTCGGAGGTGATAAGCTTATATGCAGCTTCTTTGGCAGAACACTTTTCACGGGAACGGAGATTTATCACATTCAGCTTACTGGAGTCAAACAGCTCTGCAGTAAAATTTTTAGTCGTTACATTTTCATATCCATCTATACTGTATACCACAAGACCGGGACGTTTTGCTTTATAAGTGAAAAACGTGCCGTTTTTTGCAGCAGTTTCAATCTTTTCATTCTGGGCATCAATAGCTTCCTGATTGTACATCTGGGACAGAGAATCCGACAGGTTGTTTTTAAAGGTGTTCACCTTGTAAAAATTCACTCCGTCATAGTCATTGATGTAGGATTTGATCTGCATCTCTAAGTCTGAAACATCACCTGCGTCGAGATTTTCAAAATTGCTTTCATTGTTTTTCATGGCAGACACGATATCGCCCTTTTGGTCTAAAATATATACCGGGCTCTTTTTGCCTACCTTTGTTTTATTCCCTGCCAGATAATATATATATCCCTCCTGATCCAGATTATAAATCTTTTCCTTTCGAAGAGCCAAAGCCTGGTAGTGGTTCTGGGTCACAATGGTGCCCTGCTTCACCTCATAAATGGATATATTTTCAGCAGTCATGTATGTAAAAATATGAAAAACAATATAAATAAATATTATAAAACAGATGATACCTGCAATATTAATATGTATCTGCCTATGAAATTTTACGACTTTATTCTTATCTGACATGTGAATTTTAAACCATAATCATAAAATATATGAGGGTCAAACAGACCCTCATTAAAAAAGCTTACGCTATCTTTTCCTTTGCTATATCACAAAGCTTTGCAAATCCCTCAGCATCTGAAACAGCCATCTCGGAAAGCATCTTACGATTCATGTCGATACCTGCCTGCTTTAAGCCATACATAAACTTGCTGTAGGAGAGACCATTGATCCTTGCAGCAGCATTGATACGTGCTATCCAAAGTCTTCTGTACTGTCTCTTTCTCTCCTTACGTCCTGCATAAGAACTTGCCAAAGCTCTCATTACGGACTGCTTGGCTACGCGGTACTGCTTGGAGCGTGCGCCGCGATAGCCCTTTGCCATCTTAAGCACTCTATTATGCTTTTTCTTTGCGTTCATTCCGCCTTTAACTCTTGCCATAATATAATCCTCCTAATTCCTTACCAAATTAAAGATAAGGCAGTACCTTTTTCATGTTCTTGATATTTGTCTCATCAGTCATAGCAGCCTTGCGAAGATTTCTCTTCCTCTTGGTAGACTTCTTTGTAAGAATATGACTCTTATAAGCCTTATTTCTCTTAAGCTTTCCGGTGCCGGTAGCTTTAAAACGTTTCGCAGCCGCTCTCTTAGTCTTGATCTTAGGCATGAATATATCCTCCTTAATTCTTTTTTTCTGTGAGTACCAAGCTAATGCTTCTTCCCTCCTGCTTGGAAGGCTTTTCTATAACTGCTACATCAGACAAAGCCTCGGCAAAATCATCAAGCACATGTCTGGTGGCAGCAATGTGAGCCATCTCACGACCTCTGAACCGAAGTGTGATCTTGACCTTATTACCCTTAGCAAGAAACTTCCTGGCAGCATTCATCTTGGTGTTGAGATCATTCTCCTCGATATTTGGAGAAAGACGTATTTCTTTGATCTCAATAGTCTTCTGCTTTTTCTTGGCTTCCTTTTCCTTACGGGACAGTTCATATCTGTACTTCCCGTAATCAATGATCTTACAAACCGGAGGAACCGCATTAGGTGCGATCTTTACCAGATCAAGCTCTGCCTCCTGTGCTAATTTGTAAGCATCCCTGGCGGACATGATCCCAAGCTGCTCACCATCACTTCCGATCAGACGGACTTCCTTATCCCTGATCTGTTCATTAATCATTAACTCGCTAATGGTTCTACCCTCCTAAAGCATTAAAAAAGTGGGACACAAAGTCCCACATTAAATACACAAAAACCATAATCGGATCGGTATAAAGCTCTAAGTCACGCAAACAAGGTGCTTAGGCGAGAGTGGAACTCTGCTTGGTTTTACAACTCAATCAATATAACACAGAACAAACCGGATTGTCAACAAAAAAATCAAACAAAACCGCAAAATAAACCCGTAAAAAACTATAGCCACCAAAATCGAAGAAGTAGTTACTTAAAAGATACCGAACTATCCTCATAATAGGGAATCACTATATATGATCCGGCATGTATGCTGTCCTGGTCGGTAATGTGATTTATCGTCATCACCTCACTGATAAATGATGAAGTGTCGCCAAAAGCCGGATCACTGTATTCTCCGGCTATGGATGAAAGGCTGTCCCCGGGCTGGATCTCATAATCGGTATACAGCTTTTCTCTCACATCACTTCCGCCGGCAAAGGCAGGGATCACGGCAAAAAATAAAATGATGCATGCCAGGCCTAATGCCATAACGGCGATACCCTTATGATAATTCGCCAAAGCTCTCGTACTGACAACTCTCCTACTCACCATTTTCTTCTCAGCTGTGATCCCATATCTCATACCGACACACCTCTTTCTCAACTTCGAACTTTAGTTCGTGTGATTATAATATCACCCAAACATAAGTTTGTCAATATATTTTCGAACATAATTTCGGAAAATTTGTTCGAAAGCAATTGCTTTTGATCCTTAGATGTGATAGTATAATGGTCAGGAGGGTACATTATGGATAAAGAAAAAATATCTGCCAAGCAGACTGAAGTCCTTGAATATCTGAAAAAGGAGATCCTTAACAGAGGATATCCTCCATCAGTCCGGGAGATCTGTGAGGCTGTTAATCTTAAATCTACATCTTCTGTTTTTGCCCATTTGGAGACTCTTGAGAAAAAGGGCTACATACGCCGGGATCCTACCAAGCCCCGTGCCATTGAGATCATGGATGACAATTTCAATATGCTTCGCCGGGAGATAGTAAGCATTCCCCTGGTGGGCAGAGTTGCTGCCGGTCAGCCCCTGCTTGCCACCCAGAATATAGAAAGCTACTTCCCCATCCCTGCCGAGTACATGCCCCGTAAGGAGGCATTTATGCTTAAGGTCAAGGGTGAAAGCATGATAGAAGCCGGTATATTTGACGGAGATATCATCATGGTGGAAAGGGTAAATGACGCAAAAAACGGAGATATGGTGGTTGCACTCATAGACGACTCCGCCACTGTAAAGACCTTTTACAAAGAGTATGGTCATATCCGCCTGCAGCCTGAGAATTCTTCCATGGATCCCATTATCGTGGAGGACTGTATGATCCTTGGCAAAGTCTTTGGAGTTTTCAGATTTATGTAATATATTAAGAACCAGAGTTTTTTTGATAAAGACCATATGAAATGCCGGCATCTCATATGGTCTTTTATTAAAAATTTCTTTAGCTGAAGAAGCAAAGCGGATTCGAGCCGGGTTCTGAATGGTAGTTTTTTTAAAGCTCGTCTCTGCTTAAAAACACCCCATCCTTCCATATCCTTTCCAGATTATAAAATAACCTGTCTTCACTCATAAAAAGATGAACGATTATATCCTCATAATCCATCAGTATCCAGGTGGATTCCCTGTTTCCCTCAGTGTGGGCGGCATGATGTCCGTTTTTATACATCTTCTCATCCACCGCATCCTGCAGGGCATTTAACTGGTTTTGATTTGATGCACTTGCCACAATGAAATAATCCGCAATTATGGAGATCTCATGAATATCTATGATCTGGATATCCATAGCTTTTTTATCATCCAAAGCATCATATATGTTCTTTGCCAATTCCTTTGTATCCATAAATATCAACCATTCCTCCCTTTGATATGGTAACTTAATTTTTGATCCTCTCACTGTAAAACCTGTAGGTCTCTTCCGTCAGGGGATCCATATACATGCCCCGCTCCTTTACATATGCCATGGTATCCTCAAGTATCATTACAATGGCAAGATAAATATCCTTAAAAGCCATCTGTCTGATCTCCGTAAGTCTGGGGGCGCCAATTCTGTTAGGCTCAATATAGTCAGCCACAAATATTATCATATCAAGCCATGACATATCCGGGCACCCGGTTGTATGTACCGAAATGGCGTGGAGGATACTGTCATTTTCCACACCGTACTCTTTTGCCGCAAGATAAGCCCCCACCTTGGAATGAAGCAAATGGGGCGACTTCTCTTCTGCATCAGTGATCCCTAATTTGTGCTTTTTGCAGAAACGGTAAAGTTCTTCATCATCCATGCCCTTTGCACAGTCATGCAAAAGCCCTGCCAGCCTGGCATCATCAATATTAATGTCATATCTCATGGCAAGGGCACTGGCGGTATAGCACACCCCAAGGGTATGGCGGTAACGGCTTTTTTTCAGCGTCTTTTTAATGGATTTTTCAATATCTGTAAGATCTGTACTCATATCATTAATGTAAAGTCTGCGTTCTTTTATAAATTCATAGACCTTCGTGGACAAAAAATCCGAAGCATCCTCACCTCGACTTATCATATTCCTGATCTCTGTGGATGAAAGGCTGCTGGGTATCGTTGGGATAATACTAAAATCTCCCCCTATGGCTTTTTGTATCTCCTTTATGGTGTCATTTGCCTGTGCCAAAAGCTTCCCTGCATCAGCATCATTAAAACGATCCCTTACAAATACACCTATTTTGGCGACCTTTAGGATCTTTTCCGGATGACGCCATTTCAAAAACATATCCAGACTGTCCTGACCCATTAGAAATGTGATCTCATCTTCGGGGTGTAGCGCCTTAAACCTCTCCAAGGTCTGATAGGAATAATTGGGCAAAATCTGATAAAGCTCAAAGTCAGACACACTGACTCCCTCATACTCCAAAGCCCCTAAATTACACATTTCATAGCGGTAAAAACGTGACGCCGCACGGGTCTTTTCCTTGTGAGGCGGAGTGCCACAGGGCATCAGATAAACAATATCAAGCTCCAAGGTCTCAAGGGCTTTTTTTGCCATATTAAAATGTAACCTATGGGGAGGGTCAAAGGTTCCTCCCAAAATTCCTATCTTCATTTCGGCAGCTCGATCTTAGGCTTTTTTGAGGGTCTGTACAGTATGATCTTTTTTCCGATAACCCTTACCACATCAGACCGGGTTCTTTCGGCTATAATACCTGCCAGCTCCCTGGGATCATCCATACAGTTTTTCAAAACCGACACCTTGATAAGCTCCCGCTTTTCTATGGCAAGATCTATGCCTTCTATAAGCTCAGGGGTGAGGGAATTTTTCCCTACCTGAAATATGGCATCCAGACCGTTTGCCATGGATGACAGGTATGCTCTTTGTTTGTTGGTAATCATATTAACCTCTACTCATAATATTCAAAAACCAGTCCGTACATTCTCACGGTATCCCCTTCGTTGATACCCAGCTTTTTCATTTCGGCTTCTATACCCTGTTCACGAATGAATTTCTGGAAGAACAAAAATCCCTTCTCAGATTCAAGATTCGTATAACCCAGCATTTTTTCGATCTTCGGTCCCTCCACCACAAACTCTCCGTCAGAATTTACAGTGACAGTGAATGCCTCTTCCTCAAATACATGCTCTTTGGGATCATACTCCTGCTCGTAAACATAAGGGGCATCATCCATCTCTGATAAAAGCTTTGCGATCTCCCTGATAAGTTCATTTACACCCTGACCGCTGACAGCGGAAAGAGGCATGACCTTAGTAGAATCCTTTTCATAGCGATCCCTTATTTTTTCTATGATCTCATCAGCATCCTCAGTGCAGGCATCCAGCTTGTTGACACAGATTATCTGGGGCTTTTTTAACAGGTTCTCACTGTATCTGAAAAGCTCCTTTTGTATGGCTTCTATATCCTCTACGGGATCACGGCCATCCACAGAAGCTCCGTCCACCATATGCACAAGGACCTTTGTACGCTCTATATGTCTTAAAAACTCATGCCCGAGTCCCACTCCATCGGCAGCTCCCTCTATAAGTCCCGGGATATCTGCCATGACAAAGCCCTTGCCATCTCCCGTGTCCACCACGCCTAAAATGGGATGAAGGGTGGTAAAAGGATAGCTGGCTATCTCCGGCTTTGCATTTGAAACTCTGGAAAGGAGGGTGGATTTTCCTGCATTGGGAAAGCCCACCAGACCCACATCAGCCAAAACCTTAAGCTCCAACAGAACCTCAAGTTCTATGCCCTCTCCTCCCGGCTGGGCGTACTTGGGAGCCTGCATTGTGGACGTGGCATAGTGCTGGTTGCCTAAGCCCCCTCTGCCTCCCTCCAACACGATCACGTGGGAGTTTTCTCCTGACATATCAGCAATGACCTTGCCGCTTTTTGCCTCTTTTATAACGGTACCCTCCGGCACCTTAAGGATCAGGTCTTCTCCGTTTTTACCGTGACAGTTTCGCTTTTTCCCTTCTTCTCCGGGAGTGGCGGAAAACTTTCTTTTGTGCCTGTAGTCGGACAGGGCGCTTGCACCCTTGTCTATTTCAAATATCACATCTCCGCCTTTGCCGCCGTCACCTCCGTCAGGACCGCCGTTGGGGACATATTTTTCCCGCCTAAAGCTTACGTGACCGTCACCGCCTTTGCCGGATCTGATTATTATTTTTGCTCTGTCTGCAAACATAGTTTTGAACCTCTAATAACCATTCAAAATGAGGAAAACAAAAACCCGGTACCTGCCGGCACCGGGAAAAATGATTACGCTTCCTTAGGATATACAGAAGCCTGCTTCCTATCGCGTCCGAGCCTCTCAAACCTGAGCACGCCGTCCACCTTTGCAAAGAGTGTATCGTCACCACCCTTGCCTACATTAACTCCCGGATGGATCCTGGTGCCGCGCTGTCTGTAGATGATGCTTCCGGCAGTAATGAACTGACCGTCTGCTCTCTTGGCTCCAAGTCTCTTGGACTCGGAATCACGACCGTTTTTGGTTGAACCCATTCCCTTTTTATGAGCAAAATACTGAAGGTTTAACTGTATCATTTCTATACCTCCTTGATGTTAAGAGTAATATACTTACTCCCGTACTGTCTGTTGGTTTCTTTAAGTCCGAGTATCATAGCGTCCATAAGGACTTTCCCGTCATGGCTAAGCCCCTTTGGATAGCTTCTGTCTATGACTCCGGGACTGATCTCTGTATCAATATGTTCATCACCGGCTAATACCTCAATGGAATTAAGGGTATTGATGATCAGCATACTGACTGCGGCACAAACCACATCACTGCCGTATTCATCATAGCCTGCATGACCCCGGGACGATATCCTCATCACTCCCTGATCACCCTGATATACAGATACGTCAATCATAGATAATTATGCGTTGATCTTTTCGATCTTTACCTGTGTAAATGCCTGTCTGTGACCGTTCTTCTTGTGATAACCCTTTTTAGGCTTATACTTGTATACGATCACCTTTTTAGCTCTGCCGTTTCTGATCACTGAAGCATCAACTGTTGCAGATGATACTGCATCACCAACCAGAAGATCGTCACCGCTTACAGCTACTACCTGGTCAAATACTACTTTTTCTCCTTCGTTTGCGGAAAGCTTTTCAACATTGATGATATCACCCTCTGATACCTTGTACTGCTTACCGCCTGTTGCAATAATTGCGTACATACTGTACCTCCTATGAAATTTTACGCCGGATACGGTGTGAAGCCACCATTGCTTCCCTTAACTGAACCTGACCGTGCGCAATCTAACGCGTCATCTAAAATAACTGAGACGACACACTGATATATAATATCACAGAAACCAACGACAGTCAACTAAATTTTAGCTGTTAAGCATAGGTTTTTTTTAATTGATTCGGTACTATGAATGCGCCCAGCCTGTATATGCCTGAATGCATCACCTTATAGCCGTCTCGTTCGACGTACACTTTCCGCATCTGCTGCACCCATTGCAGGTCAGCCGCATTCCACAGTTTT
>CAMOZG010000089.1 GCA_946630825.1 uncultured Lachnospiraceae bacterium | reverse complement strand
TCCATGCTCCATCTTTTAGGCTACGATCACATGGATGATGATGAGCGGATGGTGATGGAGGAGCGGCAGCGTGATATTTTGGATTCAATGGGGATCACCAGAGAGGTTTGATTTATGCCTGAGGATAAAAATAAAGTAAACAGAAAAGGGATAAGGGGTCTTTCCCTCCGTGATAAAAAAAGCCTTATGATCCTGATAGGGATAGGAATAGCCGCCATAGTTATTTTGGTTGTGGTGGTGATCCTTTTAGGAGAAAAGGCAGGAGAAAAGGAGCTGCCCTCCACAGAACTTGCACAGGTAGAAGAGCCTGAGATCATAGAGGAGGAGCTGCCCACACCTGAGGGAAGCCAAAGCTTTTTATCAGGTACTTATATCAAGGACAGCTGGGCGAAAAGGAGACCGATTGCACTTATGATAGAAAATACCTCCATGTCCCTGCCCCAGTACGGTCTTAACTCCTGCGGAGTCATATACGAATGTCCCGTGGAGGGAGGTATTACCCGACTCATGGGTATCAGTGACTCATATCACAAGCTTGAAAAGTTTGGAAATATCAGATCCTGCAGACCTTACTATGTGTATCTTGCGGCGGAATATGATGCCATATACTGTCATGTGGGTCAAAGCGTACATGGACTTGAGGTATTAAACTCCGGCATAGTGGATGACTTGAATGCCATGGACGGAGCCATATCAAATTCGGTCTTTTACCGCACCTCGGATAAAAAGGCTCCCCATAACTGCTTTACCTCCGGTAAGGCTCTTGATGCAGGAATTAAAACCAAAAACTTCAGGAAAAAATACAAGGATGGCTACAAGGGGCATTTTCGCTTTTCTGAGGAGGACGAATACCACGATAAAGATGATCCGCTTCTGCTAAAAAATTCTGCCGCAGAGGGTGAGGACTGCGCCGTGGTAGTCCCCTATTACATAAACAATAAACCCTATTTCAAATACAACAAGAAAAAGGGTACATACGACCGGTACCAGTTTGGGGAGAAGCAGATCGACGGGAAAAACAATAAACAGGTGTCGGTGAAAAACATAATTTTATATACCACCGCCGGGGATTCAAGTCTGTATTCCGGGACCGAGTATCTGAATCTGCCCCTGGTGGGATCGGGAGAGGGAAAATATATCTGCAACGGCAAAATGATAGATATCACCTGGGAGAAAAACGGGGATACCGAAGCTACCGGCTTTTATGACAAAAACGGAGATGAGCTGGTACTGGCACCCGGACGCACCTGGATCTGTCTCATAGAAAGACAGAAGATGGAGTCCAACAATTACTTTGCCACAGTAAGTGATTTTGAAAGCACATATGGGAAATAATAAAGATAATCGCAGTTCAAATTTTATAGTTCAGGGATCCATACTTGCCATTGCCTCCATCATAAGCAGGATAGTGGGGATGCTCTATCGTATTCCCTTAAAGGGCATAATCGGCAAGGTGGGAAATGACTATTACGGAACAGCCTTTGAAATATACAGCATCATACTTATAATATCATCCTACAGTCTGCCCCTTGCGGTATCGAAGCTTGTGGCATCCCGGATGGAACAGGGTCAGGCAAAAAACACCCTGAAGGTATTTAAGGGTTCCCTGCTTTTTGCATTTATAAGCGGGTCCTTTTTCATGGGGGTGGTTTATTTTGGAGCGGATTTTTTTGCGGGACTTTTAAAGACACCCATGAGTGCCATACCCTTGCGGGTCTTGGCTCCGGTGATCCTTATTGTGGCAGTTCTGGGAGTTTTCCGGGGCTTTTTCCAGGGACTTCACACCATGCTTCCATCTGCCATATCCCAGATAATAGAGCAGATAATAAATGCCGTAATATCCATCGTGGCGGCATATTATCTGGTGGACTTTGGCATGAGGATAGGGGGAGTGCTGGGAAATGAAAATTACGGCCCTGCCTACGGAGCTGCCGGAGGTACTTTGGGTACCGCCATGGGAGCGGTGTCGGGGCTTTTGTTCATGCTCTTTATCTATCTTATTTATAGAAAGAGATTTAGGAAAAAAGTTATCCGTGACCACAAGAAAAATGAAGAGAGCTACGGTGAGATCATGAAGATTTTGATCCTCACCATTATACCCGTGCTTTTGTCCACCACTCTTTACAATATATCCTCGATCTTGGATCAGGGAGTTTTTAAAAATATTGTGGTATCCCAGGGATATGATGCAAAGACCATTTCCGAATGGTGGGGAGTGTACACCGGACAGTACAAGGTGCTTATCAATGTGCCCATATCAATAGCCTCGGCAATAGCAGCTTCTGCTGTGCCTTCCCTTACCACGGCATTCCAGTCCGGTGATATTAAAAAGGTTCAGTTCCAGATCAGATCAGCCACCAGATTTATTCTGATAGTGGCATTTCCCTGTATGGTGGGCATGGCAGTGCTGTCATCACCCATTATGCTGTTTTTGTTTTCCGACAGTGATCCCACTTCCGGCAATATGCTTCTTGCGGGATCTTTGGCAATAGTTTTTTACTCCCTTTCCACCCTGTCAAACGGGCTGCTTCAGGGAATAGACCGGCTTCGCATCCCTGTAAGAAATGCTGCCATAGCCCTGGTGCTGCAGCTTGTATTTTTGGTGGTGGCACTAAAGAGCTTTGACCTAAATATTTATGCGGTTATCTATGCCAATGCTTTTTATGCTTTGGTGATGTGCGTCCTTAACAACCTTGCGGTGGTCAAATACAGCGGTGCCCATCAGAATTTCAAGTCCATGTATCTTTTGCCCGGTGCCGCCTCTGCTGTTATGGGAGTAGCATCATATCTGACCTACAAGCTTTTTCACCTTATTACCCATATGGCATCCATTTCCTGTATAGTGGCAATAATAGTTGGGGCGGCGGTGTACTTTGTGGTGATGCTTTTGATCCGGGGTATAACAGAGGATGATCTAAGACGGTTCCCCGGAGGGGGTTATCTTATAAAAATCGCAAAAAGAATGGGACTTTTGTAGAGGGGGAGAGCCATGGACAAAAGTGAGATTTTAAAATATGATGTGATAATAATAGGTGGGGGAGCTGCAGGGATGATGACTGCCATCACGGCAGGTCGCAGAGGCAAATCTGTGCTTGTTATAGAATCCCAGGAGGCGGTGGGCAGGAAGCTTTCTGTCACTGGAAACGGCAGATGCAATATCACCCATGATCCCATTGATCCTTCTTTTTATCACACGGATATGCCAAAGAGACTTGAAACGGTAATGTCAGGCTTTTCCAGGGATGATATCCGAAAACTCTTTGAGGGTATAGGGGTGTCCCTTTACAATAAAGACGGATATGTATATCCCAGATCCAACGAGGCACGGTCTGTGGTCCGCTGTATGGAACTTGCCATGGAAGAGGCAGGGGTCAGTGTGGAGACTGACACCATGGTCTATGATATTAAAAAGGATGACGAGGGCTTTTTGGTCTATGCAAAATATTTTGATGATGAAGTGACCTATTTGGGTTCTAAGCTGGTGATCACCTGCGGAGGCATGGCAGGGATCCAGTTCGGTGGAAGCGGAAGCGGCTTAAAGCTTGCCACCGACTGCTTTGGACTTAGGATCGCAGATCCCTTTCCGGCACTTACGGAGCTTTATTGTGAGGGCATTGGCTTTAAAAAGATAAAGGGAGTCCGGGCACTTGGAAAGGCAAGTGTCATCATGGATGATGATGTGATCTCGGAATCTGTGGGAGAGCTGCAGTTTACGGATCATGGCATATCCGGCATACCGGTATTTAACATAAGCTATGAGGCAGTTTTGGGACTTCGGCTTAAAAAGGAGATAATGCTTCGGATAGACCTTTTTCCCGAGATGGATGAGGAGATGCTTTTAGCCTATATCAACTACAGATTCTCCATAGGCAGAAGATCCGTGGAGGAAGCACTTTTGGGACTTTTGCCGGAAAAGCTTGTTTTTGAAATTTTAAAGACGGCAGGTCTTAGCGGGAAAAAAGCAGGCAGGGTGTCTGATGAGGAAAAGTCGGTGCTCCTTGGGGTATTAAAGAGCCTTACCCTTAAGGTAACAGGCTACGGTGATTATACCAGATCCCAGGTCATGGCAGGGGGAGTGCTTTTACACGATCTTAAGGATACTTTGGAGTCGGATCATGTGCCGGGGCTTTACTTTGCAGGAGAGATGGTAAATGTGGACGGCATATGCGGCGGATATAATCTCCACTGGGCATGGTGTTCGGGAATGACTGTGGGGAATGAAGTCTGATAAAAAGAGAGGTTGAAATGCTTAGGATAGATCAGCTTAAGCTCCCTGTTAAAAACAATGGAATAAAGGATATTAAGGTAAAACTTGCAAAGCAGCTTAGGATCCATAAGGAAGATATAACCAGGGTGATCATATTAAGACGATCTGTGGATGCCAGGGATGAAAGCAGTATTTTCTTTGTTTACAATCTGGCATTTGAAGTGAGCGTAAATGAAAAGACTCTGCTAAAAAAGAATAAAGCCCTAAAGGTATATGAACCTCCTGTATATAGGATACCTTTTGAGGAAAGATCCAGATCCTACCGTGGACCTGCCTCAGATGAAAGGATAATAGTGACGGGAGCCGGTCCTGCAGGACTGTTTTCTGCCTATGGTCTTGCCTTAGCAGGATATCCGCCTCTTTTAATAGAGCGGGGAAAGCCGGTGGAGGAAAGGCTTTTTGATGTGAAGCGCTTCTGGCAGGAGGGGGTGCTTGATCCATCCTCCAATGTACAGTTCGGTGAGGGAGGAGCCGGTACTTTTTCCGACGGCAAGCTTAATACCCTTATAAAGGATCGGGACGGATCCATGAGATTTGTGCTGGAGACCTTTGTGAAATTCGGAGCCCCGGAGGAAATTCTTTACGATTATAAGCCCCATGTGGGTACGGACATCCTTATGGATGTGATAAAAAATATGCGGCAGGAACTTCTTGACCTTGGCTGCGAGATACGCTTTTCCACTAAACTTAGCGATATAGATGTAAAAGATGGAAAGCTTTCGGGTATCACTGTGGAAAGTGAAAAGACAGATGAATATCTGCCCTGCAGCAGACTGATCTTGGCCTGCGGACACAGTGCAAGGGATACCTTTTACATGCTTCATGACAAAAATGTCCCCATGCTGGCAAAGGAATTTGCGGTGGGACTTCGGATAGAACATCCCAGGGAGTTTATCGACAGGCATCAGTTTGGCAGTGACGGGTCGGAAATTTTAGGAGCCGCACCCTATAAGCTTGCAACAAAGCTAAAAAACGGACGGGGAGTATATTCCTTTTGTATGTGTCCCGGGGGCTATGTGGTAAACTCCTCATCAGAGGAGGGGCATCTGGCGGTAAACGGCATGAGCTATTCCCGCAGGGACGGTGACAATTCCAATTCAGCCATAGTGGTTTCAGTGGGTAAGGATGAATATGATATGAATGATCCTCTTTCGGGCATAGAGTATCAGAGATCCATAGAAGCCCATGCCTACAGGATAGGCGGAGGAAAGATCCCCCAGCAGCTTCTGGGAGATTTCAAAGAAAATGTATCAGGTAAGAAAGAGGGCTCTTATATAAAGCCTGCCATGTCCTTTTCATCCCGGACAATGGGTGAAAGCGTTATGACAGATCTAAGTGAACTTTTCTCAAGGGAGATAAATCTGTCGTTTTTGGAGGGCATGGAATTTTTTGACAGGAAGTTTAGGGGCTTTTCCCGGGATGATGCAATTCTCTCCGGAGTGGAAAGCCGTACCTCATCACCTGTGAGGATAGTCAGGGATGAGAGTTTTCAGTCCGATAAGATACGTGGTTTCTACCCCTGCGGAGAGGGGGCAGGCTATGCAGGGGGTATAACATCCGCAGCCATGGACGGACTTAAGGTCGCAAAAGTTGTGGTAGCTTCATTGTAATAGTCTATATATTGTGGTATAATACAACCCGTTAGCAAGCGAAGCGAGCTTACAGGTTGTAATACCCAAAATCTTAGTGAAATCGAGTCAAAGACGAAGATTGAACTTAGATCTTTGCGGTATAATACAACCCGTTAGCGAACGCAGTGAGCTTACAGGACGTAGCAGATTAGGGATATTTGGATCAAGCCCATGGATACTGAACATAATTCCGGTTTTTCAAACGGCAAATGGAATAGTAAAAATATTACAGACCACGCATGTCCCCAGTGCGGTAGGATCCTGCCTGCCAGCTACCCTAACGGAGAGATCTGTCCGAGCTGTAAAGAAATGAATCTCTTTGCAGAGGTCAGGGAATATATCCGTGATAATGATGTCAATGAATTTGAAGTGGCCATTCATTTTAACATCCCCAGAATGAAGGTCAAGGAGTGGATCGAGGAGGGTCGTATCGAATATAAGGAGGATGGGGGCACCAGGTTTTTATCTCACGGTCACTGTGAGCTTTGCGGTGCATCCATACCCTTTGGTTCACTGTGTACAAAATGCAAGCGCAAGGTAAACGATATGCAGCGTCAGGGCTTTGCCGTAATAAAGCCCAAAACAGATGATGAGCGCATGCGTTTCAGACATGGGGAGGAAGAGGATTAATTACATGGGTGAACTGACACCAATGATGACACAATATCTCAAGACCAAAGAAGAATACAAGGACTGTATTCTTTTTTATCGTCTTGGAGATTTTTATGAGATGTTCTTTGATGATGCAAAGACAGTTTCCAAGGAGCTTGAACTTACACTGACAGGCAAGTCCTGTGGCTTGGAGGAGAGGGCGCCCATGTGCGGAGTGCCATATCATTCCGTGGAATCCTATTTAAACCGTCTCATAAAAAAAGGCTATAAGGTGGCTATCTGCGAACAGGTGGAGGATCCAAAGGAGGCAAAGGGACTTGTGGCAAGGGAGGTCACCCGGGTGATAACTCCCGGCACCACCATTGATGCAGTGGCACTGGATGAGAGCAAAAACAATTATCTTTGTTCCGTGGCATATTTTTCCGGCAGGTTCGGCTTTGCCTTTGCAGATATAACCACAGGGGATTTTTTCCTTTCAGAGACAGACAGTGTAAAAAGTCTTTATGATGAGATCGGCAAATTCTCCCCCTCCGAGCTTATCTGTACCGAAGCTTTATTTATGAGCGGTGTGGCGCCTGATGATCTAAAAAACACATTTCATCTGATGGTAAACACCTTAGACAGCGGGTACTATGACGAAAAGCAGACCAAAAATGTGCTCTTAAGACATTTTCGGGTCCAGAGTCTGGATGCTTTGGGAATATCTGATTTTACCACCGGCTCGGTGGCTGCGGGAGCCCTGCTTTTATATCTTTTCGATACCCAAAAAAGCGACCTTACTCAGATGAACAGGCTCTCCCCCTATGTGGGAGGCAATTTCATGCTCATGGATCAAAGCTCCAGACGGAATCTGGAACTTACGGAGACTATGAGGGAAAAGGAAAAGAGAGGCAGTCTCCTTTGGGTCTTGGACAAGACCAAAACAGCCATGGGTGCAAGACTTCTTCGAACCTGGATAGAGCAGCCACTGATCGACAAAAATGCCATTGTAAAAAGACTTGATGCAGTGTCGGAATTTTGCGGACATATGATGGAAAGGGAGGAGCTTCGGGAATACTTAAGCGCCGTATACGATCTTGAGAGGCTTATGACCAGGATCACCTACAAAAACGCAAATCCCCGGGATCTTTTGGCTTTCAAGGATTCCATATCCGTATTGGGCGGCATCAGGACAGTGCTTTCGGATCTTTCCAGTGATGAGGTAAAAAACATCCTTATGGATCTGGATGACCTTTCCGATCTTTACCGTCTCATAGATAAGGCGATAGACGAGGATCCCCGGATATCCTTAAGTGACGGTGAAAAGAACATCATAAAAACCGGATTTAACGAGGAGATAGACAGGCTTCGGCTGGCAGGGACAGACGGCAAGCAGTGGCTTTTGGAGCTTGAGACTGAGGAACGGGAAAAAACAGGGATCAAAAATTTAAAGGTAAAATACAACAAGGTCTTTGGCTACTATTTAGAGGTGACCAATTCCTATAAGGACATGGTGCCTGATTACTTTATCAGAAAGCAGACCATGGCAAATGCGGAGCGCTTTTATACCCCCAAGCTAAAGGAACTGGAAAATACCATTTTGGGCGCCAGGGACAGACTTCTGACCTTGGAGAGCGAGCTCTATAAAAATATACTTGATGTGATAGGGGAAGAGGTGTCCCGTATCCAGACTACCGCAAGGGCAGTGGCAAGGCTGGATGTGTTTTTATCCCTTTCCTATGTGGCGGAAAAAAACAGGTATGTACGACCTGATATCACCACTGACGGGGCGATAAAGATAATCGGCGGCAGGCATCCGGTGGTGGAAAAAATGACGGATGCCGACGGCTTTATAGAAAATGACACCTATCTGGACAAGGGCAGTGAGAGGATATCCATTATCACAGGTCCCAATATGGCAGGTAAATCCACCTATATGAGACAGACCGCCCTTATAGTTTTAATGGCACAGATCGGCTCCTTTGTTCCTGCCAGGGAGGCATCCATAGGAGTGGTGGATAGGATATTTACCCGGGTGGGTGCCTCAGACGATCTGGCTTTGGGACAGTCCACCTTCATGGTGGAGATGAATGAGGTCGCCAATATTCTAAGGAACGCCACCTCGGACTCCCTGTTGATATTAGACGAGATAGGCAGGGGTACTTCCACCTTTGACGGCTTATCCATAGCCTGGGCTGTGGTGGAGCATGTGGCGGACAAAAAGATACTGGGAGCCAAGACCCTTTTTGCCACCCACTACCATGAGCTGACGGAGCTGGAGGGACAGATAGAGGGTGTTCACAACTACTGCATAGCCGTAAAGGAAAACGGTGATGATATAGTTTTCTTAAGAAAGATAGTTCCGGGAGGAGCAGACAAAAGCTACGGCATACAGGTGGCGCATTTAGCAGGAGTCCCGGAATCCGTTACAGACCGCGCCAAGGAGATAGTGGCAATGCTTTCCCAAAATGATATAACAGAGGTGGCAAAGACCATAGCCATGGAATCCCAGTCCAAAAAGCCAAGCAGCAAGCCGGATTACATCATGAACCAGATGACCATATTTGATACGGTATCGGATGCGGACATAGTCAATGAGCTGCGGGAGGTGGATGTGAAAAACATGACACCTTTAGATGCCTTAAACAAGCTTAACGAGCTGCAAAGCAAGATCAATAACCGCTGGTAACAATCCATATCTGCAAGGGTAAAACCATGAGTATAGAATTATTGGATCAAAGAACAATAGATAAGATCGCTGCCGGAGAGGTGGTGGAGCGCCCCGCATCCGTGGCAAAGGAGCTGGTGGAAAATTCCATTGACGCCGGCGCCACAGCCATTACAGTGGAGATGAAGGACGGTGGCATAACCCTGCTTCGGGTCACAGATAACGGTCACGGCATCCCAAAGGATGAAGTCCAGAAGGCTTTTTTAAGACACTCCACCAGCAAGCTTAGGAGTGCTGATGATTTAGACGGCATCAGATCCTTAGGCTTCAGGGGTGAAGCCCTTTCATCCATAGCTGCTGTAAGCAGGGTGGAGATGATAAGCAAATGTGCTGATGAGGTGGTGGGCACTTCCTACATCATTGAAGGTGGCAGGGAAGTGGAATGTACCCAGGTGGGAGCGCCCGAGGGAACCACTTTTTTTGTAAGACAGATCTTTTACAATACCCCTGCCAGAAAAAAGTTTTTGAAATCCCCCCTTACGGAGGGAAATTATGTTACGGATGT